>JBDUAM010000047.1:0-6581 GCA_040004655.1 Chthonomonadales bacterium
CCGATCGAGGTTGCCGCGTCTTTCACAATCTGTTGCAGCGTCGTGGACTCGTAACCTTGCGTGGCGAACAGGCGACGGGCGGCGGCCAGCAGTCGACCGCGCATCTGCGCCTTTTTTGCTTCGGTTTTGGCTGTGGGTCGGTAGGCCATTAGTTGCCGCCCCCCGCTTCCACGCGCCTTTTGAGCGCTACATTCATGGCTTCAAACCCGATCTCCGAGCTTTTGCGCATCACGGCCATGAAGATCGGAACGAAGAGACCGACGAAGTTCTCCGAGTGAATCAGTCGGACCCCGCCGCCCTCCATGGGTTCGATCTGAAATCGGTGGCTGCCGTTCATGAGGCCGGGAATGACGAGACTCCCGCGCCACATGAATTCTCGGTTCGGCTCGGCGACCACAACTGTTGGCGAGATGGTAATTCCCATCCCCTTCTCCGGCTTGATGCTCACGCGCAGCTTCGTGCCAACCACCGGCTTGCCCGCCGCCTTCACCACGAACGGATTCCACTGTGAGTAAACATCGAAGTCAATTAACACCCTCCAGACCTGTTCGGGGGTCGCGTTAATTTCGATTTGAGTGCTGATAGATGCAGCCATTTGCTTCTCCCGTAAGTTTAGAGCGTTATTCTATACATTTATTTTAGAACTATGTTCTATTCTTTGTCAATGTTTTTGCAAGTTTTCAAAAATTACGTGTTTTAACAGTCAGTCAATGACGCTATTTGGGGGGCGGGTATTTTGTGAGGTGATTGTTAGATTTGGACGGCACAGGATTGTTTACCAAACCCTCGCCCATTCTGGTGATACGACCTCTTCAAAGACATCTGGATTGAAGTCGCGGAGTAAGACCTCTACGCGATCAACGAACGAATATAGCAATCCCTGACGAATGAATATTTTGCGCCCACGATGATCCACACCGGTCCAGTCGGCTTCGGGATAATCACCTGGCGGTCCAACGAACTCGATATCGGGTGAGTAGTGGTGCAGTTCCGTCTCAATTTGGAGAGGCCCAGACGGATGGTTGGGATGTACGGGCGGCAGGCTTCCCATGTAGAGCTCCGTGTCAGTATTGCCAGGGTGGCAAGTGTGGTATCTACCATAAGCCAATCGCAGTGTCAGGTTATCTTCAAATACGCCTCCGCCTCCCCACGTTGAACAAGACGGCCACATGGCCAGAGCGGTGAGATACGGAGGTCGGCTCACAGCGGTAAAGGCATTGGCGTAACCGTCTGGATGTTGGCGTCTATACTTGGCGGCGAAGTAGACAAACAACGAACCGTCTGGTGAGAGCCCACATCGTTCAGGGTAGAAATTTCCGAAGAACCACTGACCATCTTGAAATGAGTCAGTATCCGTATTCCACTTGATTACTTTCCAGTGTCGCGTGGGGCCGCGCCGGAGGATGACGGCGATCGGCGCGTCAGCAGCGAAGACGAGAAATAGTCGACAGGGTGGTTTATTCACGATTTGCGTGTTAATGTGTTGACTTCCATATTGGATGCCTGCATAACTTAGATATTCTACACGATTGACCACAATACATGGAGGAATGACAAATTCGAAAAATGGAAATTGACTTACGCTAAACACCAGCTTAGCAAAGTAATAAACAAAGCCGAAACCGACGGACCACAAATCATCACGCGGCGCGGTGTCGAGGTTGCGGTCGTGGTGTCTTACACTAATTACCAAAGGCTCCTACGCAATCACTCTATAGTAGGTTTTTCTACCGCCAATCGACCAATTCTCTTGAGCATATTCCCAAAAATTAGTTCATGAAACAGAAACAGTGAGTACCAGTAGATCAATCCAAACAGCCCAACTGGATCAAAGAGCGCCGTCTGCCTTATGGTGGTTGTGCCCTCTGGAGCTTCTACAACCTCAAACTCAAGCCAGGCTCTCCCGGGAAGCTTCATCTCCGCCGAGAGCCTGAGAATATGGTCTGGTTCGTAGACTTCAACCCGCCAGAAATCCAAATGGTCGCCGGGGACCAACGTTTCAGGGTTTCGGCGTCCACGCCTGACTCCGATTCCCCCAACACAAAGGTCCATGAATCCCCGGATCTTCCACAGCCAATTAGCATAATACCAACCATTGTTTCCGCCGATTCGTCGGATGGGTCGAAAGGCATCTTCGGCGCTTGCATGGACTGTAATGCTCCGGCTATCTACAAGTCGGTTTCCAAATCGCACTCCACCCCAGGTCTGGGGCAGGCTGCCGGACGAGAACGCATCTGACCAACGGGTCTCGGCAAATTCTCTGTCCTCGTTTCGAAGAGCCAACGCGATTGCCTGCTTTATCCCGATCGGACGAATATTGAAAACTTTGAGCGCGGAATCGTCCTGCACAATCGTGGAGTGCTGAATGCTGTCGATCAATTTTCTGCCCACTCTTGCGTAGAGTGGCGTGACTAAACCCAGCCATAGACTCGAAAGTCGAGGCGTCAACACGGGGACCTTTATCATTAATCGATGCAGTCCGCGCAGTGCGTTATAATCGTTCATCAAATCGCCATATGAGAGCCGATCCGGACCTCCAATCTCGAAGGTCTGGTCACCTTCAATGACTAAGTTGATCGCCGATTCAAGGTAGAGGAGGACATCGGTTATCGCGATGGGTTGAGCGATGGCGCTAACCCATTTCGGCATGATCATGACTGGCAGTCGTTCGCTCAACGCTCTGATCATTTCAAAAGATAGACTTCCCGAACCAATAACAATTGAAGCGCGAAATTCGATGATCTGAATTCCGGATGCCCGCAAAATCGTGCCGACTTCTTGACGACTGCTCAAGTGAGTGGAGAGTTGTTCACTACTGTCACCGAGCCCACCCAGATAGACGATTCGTTTTACGCCGGCTGACTTAGCGGCTTCGGCAAAATTGGTCGCGCATTTACGGTCGAGCTCTTCAAATTCTGAAGCGGACCCCATGGAGTGAACCATGTAAAACGCAGTATGTACCCCGACCATTGCGGATTTGAGGGATTCGACATCCAGAAGGTCGCCTGCCACAATTTCAGTCACAGGAGTTGTCATATGTGCAAGCGCGTCCGGCCGACGAGCGATACACCGAACGTGACGGCCTGAGTCTTGCAAGACACGCAGAAGTCGCCCGCCTACGTAACCGGTTGCTCCGGTCAACAAGATTAGACCGTGCTGCATAATTGATCCGATCGGTAATAGATTAGTTTGAGAAATGATGTGTTTACAATAGAGTCTACTGTAAGTTAGCTCGTAATACTCCCGCAATTCAACGGCACAATAATAAGGTAATCGAGGTTACTTCACCTTCACACCCAACTCCGACGCCTTCCTCAAAATCAGCTCCTTCAGCCCCTCGTCCATCTTCTCCGTCGGGACATAGATGTACGCGTTCTTGCCGAAGTAGAGCAACCACATTTCGGGATATCGTCGTATCTTATCCATCATTCTCCATGGGACTTCCGCAGTACCGAGGTCTGAACATGTAGTCACTGATTCGCCGGTGAATCGGAAAGTGATTTCCTTGCTGGCCATCCTCCTGTAGCGTTCGTTGGACCTCCAGAGCATGGTGGAATATCCTATAACCCACATGACTGGAGTTATTAGAACTGGAACCATCAGAAGGCGGATAGTCTGTTTATCCAGGCCGATTGGCCCTGAGAACAATACAGCGGCCAAACAGATACCAAATGCGCCAAGCCAGGACTTGCCAATTGAATCAATGATGTGTCGCAGGTTTCCCTTCCGAATGAACTCCGGCGTAACAGTGAATTGCAATTCATATTCCATGCGATAATATACCTACACAAATCCTCAAAGGACTCTCCCCATGCTCAAGCTCGCCTACAATCGACTGCTGACCAACAACTACAAAGGCATGTTTCTCTTCTACCGCGACGTGCTTGGGTTCAAGCCTTGCTACGGTGATGAGAATGACGTCTACGGGGAGTTCGAGACCGGAGACACGACCATCGCCCTCTTCATGAGGGAATTCATGTCCGGCGTGGTTGGGACGGGCGACAAACCAACCGACGCCGATGCCCAGGACCGCGTGGCGTTCATCTTTGAAGTGGAGAGTGTGGATGAGTCCACCGTCACGCTGAAATCACGCGGCGCGGAATTCATCACACAGCCGGAAGATCGACCGGAGTGGGGAATAAGAACCTCCCACTTCCGCGATCCCGATGGCAACCTGATCGAGCTGTATCATCGGTTGTCGGTGTAGAAATTCCTATAGCTGACGTCTGGTGGAACTACCCACCCAAACTCAACCCTACCACTGCCCAACAGCTTGCTGCCATCGAGATGAACTGATCTTTGGTGTGCGGGAATCCGCTCTCAAAGTAGGGCTGAAACGGTTTGCTTCGACTCACCACGTGCCATGATCCGTCAGTTAGTTGACCCTTTAACAGCCATTGCACCGCTCGACCCACCGCAGGATCGTTGCGTTTGACAGAGCCTGTCAGCAACAGAACGCTAAGGGCGCTGCCCGTGGCGTACGCGTCTGATTCCATGGCAGGCAGCTGCGCCCAGCCGCCGTCCGGGCGTTGGTCGGCGAGCAACGCTTTGGCGCTGGCTTCAATGACTTCGCGTGTCGCGCCGGACTCTTTCAATGCCCACAACTGAAACACGCGATCCTCAGTCTCTTTGACAGGGGCTTCAATAAGCCACTTTTGCGCCTTCTCGGTTCGGGCGGCAGATGCATCGCGCTGACCGGAATCGCCAAAAGCCTTCATGGCCCGAATGGCGAGAAAGGTATCGGTAAACGCACTCACCTCGCTGGGCGGTCGATTGCTGGAGGAGCGCCAGAACGCCTGATCCTTGTCCTTGCCAAGCAGAAATCCGGTCACGGCAAGCGTGGTCTCGTCTCGCTTAGCTCCGGCGCAGTCAAGAGCCAACATGGCGTATCCGGCTCGCGTCACACCGCCGGGCTGCCCCTGCCCCTTCTGGTAAAGGGCGATGTCCGTCCGGAGGTCCTTGGCGGTGTGCTCCATCACCTCGGCGATGAGTTTGCGGTCGACCGAGTATCCCTTATCGCCAGCCTGCCGCAGGGCAAAAAGTCCCATTCCCTGATGGTGGCAACTAAAACAGGAGGCATGGTGCGGGTACTCGGCGAGGCTCTTCTGGATGAGAGGAATCGCACGATTCACAGCGACCTTTGCACTTTCAGCGGTCGAAGTCGGGGGCGCAGTCGACGGAGTCACAAAACTGAAAAGCCCAAATCCAGCAGTCGCCAATATCGCCCAATTCATCATTCCACGCCACCCGATCCAATCCGTATTTATGCCTCATCATATCACTACTAAACGTTAATGTGCAAGTTTCATCAAATTAGCAATCTATGTTGGGCCAGATTCGTATCACTACGTGCGGACAAAATTATCCGCGACCAATTACCTAACCTACAGGAGATTTTGATAATGCCGACGAGAAGTGCAGAAGCAGGATGGCAGGGAGATTTAATGACGGGTACCGGGCATCTTAAGCTCGGCAGCGGTGTTTTTGAGGGCGCGTACGATTGGAAGTCCCGGTCAGCGGATGGTCCGTTAACCAACCCGGAAGAGCTGTTGGGCGCCGCCCACGCGGGCTGTTTCACCATGGCATTTTCTCACCAGCTTGCCCAGGCGGGTCATGTTGCAACACGAATTCATACCACCGCAAACGTCCATCTGGAGAAGCAGGAAGAGGGCTTTGCCATTACCCGAATTGATCTTGTAAATAACTCGGATGTGCCCGGAATATCGCCAGAACTCTTCCAGGAATTAGCCGAGAAGGCCAAGGCCGGATGTCCACTCTCCAAGGCGCTGGCTGCCACGGAGATAACGCTCCACGCCAAGCTGGATTAGTGGATAAGAAGCCTCTTTAATCAAAAGGTCGGCCGGGGCATCACCTCGGTCGACCCATATTTCAAATCAGGCGCTGAAGATTTTGGTACTGAAGACCCTTGACTAAACCGTTGGCTTGGTAAGCGGAATGGTAAACGAGAACGTACTCCCCACGCCCGGTATGCTGGTGACGTCAATATGCCCTCCGTGCGCTAGCACAGCCAGCTTGCAGAAGGTCAATCCCAGTCCGGTGCTCATGGTTCGGCCACCCTTGCGCGACTCCACCTGCCCGAACTTCTCAAATATCTTGCCAATGGATTCGGCGGGAATTCCCTCGCCGGTGTCTGTAACGCTGAAGACAAGGTCGTTGTACTCGGTGTGTGCCTTTAACGTCAGGGTTCCACCACTCGGCGTGAACTTGATGGCGTTGCCAATCAGGTTCACCAACACTCGCCTGAGTTTGTCGTCATCGCCATCGAATGCCGGCAGATCGGGTTCCGTTTCCACAACAACTGCCAGGTTTTTGTCCGCCGATAACGAAGCAACCTGCTTGGCGGCATGCTCCAACAGTTGCGTTGCGCCGACTTTTGAATAGTCCAGCGACATAGAACCCGATTCCATCTGCCAGCAAGCCAATATGCTGCCCACCGAACGAGGTCGGATTGGCTGCCAAAATGGTACTGTTTGCGGGTAAAGTGCTTGCCAGTGATTGGATTGCACCTTCAAGTACCTGCTCACCCAATTCGCGGATAGTCTGGTAGTCGCGTGTGCTGT
>JBDUAM010000107.1:0-1973 GCA_040004655.1 Chthonomonadales bacterium
GACTCCGGTTTACCCCAGAGGGCGATCTCAAAGATAGTCGCCATGGCGCGAATACTGTATGTCTGTATTTCTGTTTCTATCATTGTTTTTTGCGCGGCCATGGCATTGTCCAGAATCCTGTTCCCACGGTTCCAACGACAAGTCGACCGTTGTCAGGTGAAATCTTTAAGCAAGCGACAATGGTTGTGGGTAATCCCAAGCTTTCTGGTCGCCAATTTATGCCGCCGTCATCTGTTAACCATATGCTTTGCTGAGTATCAAGTTCCATCGTGCTTGTAGGTCTAAAGGCAATGGCGATTCGGTTGGAGTCCTTCGTGTCAACTGCAAAATCCAGCATGTCTTTGCCAGACTTAACCAAGCTCCATTTGTCTTCCTCAAACTTCCAGAGGCCACCGTTTGTCGCGCCAGAGTGGGCGAAAATGCGGCCCCCTGAATCCACCTGAACTTTATTGAGAAACGTCGGACTTCCTGGAATCAGCCGAACAAATTCATTCTCGTCGATTGAAACGAGGCCCTTGTCCGTGCCGATCACATATTCGTTCGTACCCTCCCTTGCACTCACAAACAACGCATGGTTCGGGTGGGCGGTCCTGCCATCAGGATCAAAATCGAGAGTGCTCCACATTAGTCCACTGTCCGTTGATCGGCTTAACATTCCTCCAACAACAAATAGTAAACTGCCATCTTTCAGTGTGGCGAATCCGCGAGATGTCGCGTTCGTTCCGGAAATGGGTAATCCGGCCGAAGGACCTGACAACACTTTCCACGTAGATCCACCATCCGCCGACCTCGCAACGCCTCGAAACTTGCCCTGGGTCTCCAGAGGGATGAGTACTACATTTTCTCGGGTCCATATTCCTGATCCTGAGATTGTCGAGTTCGGGGAGTCGATCGGATTGGCTAACCATGAACTCCCGCCATCTTGAGAAAGCCAGATGGAATTTGTATCTCTACCGGTGATGAGAAGAGCGCTCGCATCGTTTGGATTGTTCAAGATGTTCGTAGCCGTTAATCCAGTTGCGCCTCGTCCAGACCACGATTGCGTGGATTTATTCACGTTTAAAGCCGATACATCGGTCCAGGTCTTCCCACCATCCTTTGTAATCAGTACAGATCTGGCGCCACCTACAAAGGCTACAAGGTCGTTTTGCGGATCAAAGCAAATCGCAGAGGTATCGAAGGTCGGCGAGTAAGCCGTCGAGACTGGCTGAAAGAACCCTTGTGCCCAACCCTCACCAAATGACCGTGTGTAAATGAGCGTGGAGCGCGTGGAGTCGACCTTATTTGCAAACAAGTGATTAGGATTTGATGGGCTAACAGCCAGGCACGAAATGCTCATGACATCGTCCGGTTTGGCCATCTTTATTGCTGTTAGAGCAGGTGATAATTGTTTCCAGCTGACTCCAATATTGCCTGACACGAATATGTCGCCGCTGGCTGGCGTTTTGCCAGGGCGTATCTCCGCAGCTATAGAAGCAAACACAACTCCGGGTCGATTAGCATTGACGGCCAGACCTGTGGCTGCCTGATGCGGGATGCCCTTGTAAGACAGAGACCAGTTTTTTCCGCCATTGTTAGAAAGATAGATGCCTGCGTGGTCTGCCGCGACCACAATAGTCTGGGGAGCCCCCGGAATATACTCAGCTGCAACGATAGCGCGACGCGAGCCTTCAGAAAGGGGAAGGCGAGATATTCGTTTCCATGACTCACCACTGTCGGCACTCTCCCAGACAATTCCATAGCTTGGCTCGCCGTCGGCGCTCGGAGAAATGCGCTCGCCGCCGAATGCGTGCAAGTGAGTGAGGTCAAACGGATCAAACAGAACTTTTAGAATTTGATGCGGGGTTGATGTATCGCCCGCAGTTCCGATTCCTCGAATCTTCAGGATCCAGCTCTTGCCACCATCGATACTGACGCAGGGACCGAGGCGCGTGCCAACCCAGACGTTCAGGCCCTTCTGCGGATTCCAAGTG
>JBDUAM010000440.1:0-1973 GCA_040004655.1 Chthonomonadales bacterium
AGAGCAAAATCCTCTACTCGGATTCAATTTCATTGTCAATTTTAAAGATATCGGAGTGCCGCAATCAGCCAATATAACCAAGGTCAAGGTGAAATTCAGCCTCAGAAAACCTGGAAAAATTGCAATTGGTGATGCCGGCATTTTTTTACCCGGTATAAATGTAATTACAAAAAACAAGATCGATCTCTCAAGCAACTAGCTGGGTTAGCTACAGCAACCGGTCTGCAAGTTTCACCAGACAATCGACGACTGTATACTGTCGCCAACCTCTACGCCACCAGAGACATGAGTAGGTGATTTAGAATAGTTTCTCTTGCCACTACATGCGGTGAACGTGAAACAATCACCAGGGAAGGCAAGACCTCAGTATTAATCCAGACTGCAGTTCAGGAAATCCGCGGTTGTTTCAACTAACATCACAATTGACCTGGGATTAAGATTTTCATTCATATTAATGCCATGATCGCCTAGTAACTACGACTAACTGAGACATTACAGCGATAAGGAGATCATCCATGAGGTTTGGCAAAAGTCTGATTGTGACCGCGATTGTTGGCTCTTTAATCAATTCTGCTCCTGCTTACTCTGCAGATATTTCCGGGCTTCTGCAACAGTTCAGTTCGAGCGTGCATAGCTGGGGTGATCTGGAGAGTCGTCTATCCCAATTAGATCAACAAATCGACCAGGGAAGGGCTACTGGTTCATTGTCTAGCCTGCAAGCTGAAGAGTTCAAGGTACAAACCCAAAAACTAAAATCCCAAGAATCGCAAGCTCAAACAACGAGTAGACGCATGAGCTTCGCCGACATGTTCACTTACACGAACAACATAAATGTCATCGCTAATCAAGTCGATCAAGCTATGAGAAATCGGCAGACGGCTGTTCCAGATGTCGGTGCATATCAATCTCAATTGAAACAACAAATAATAAGTGCCAGGTCGTCGGGACAATTAACGCAACAAGACGCCGATAAGCTTAATCAAGATCTCCGATCCGTAGCTGATTTAGAAGCGGGGTTCAGAAGCACAGGCGATGGCTCGCTAAATCCGAAGCAAGCAGAGCTCCTTGTGAAAAATCTAGATCGTGTGAAAGCGAGCATAACGCAACAGATTGCGGTTTCTCAATCTGCAATTCCAGAACTGACTCAGCGTCGAGAAAACTTGGCAAAGAAAATCAAGGAGACGAGCGCTGCAGGCACAATCTCCGCTCAGCAAGCGGAAACGTTCAACACCGATTTAAGTCAAATTACCACCACGCAACAGGGTTATTCAACTCAAGGCACCATCAGTGGTTCCCAAATTTATTCTCTCGCCACTTCTCTAGATCGTTTGGAAGCAAAAATCGACCAGGCAGCCGCGGCTCATGGAACTGTAGTACCGCCTGTTTCAAGCATGCCTGACGAGTTGCGCGAGTTAAACTTACGTAGAGAAGGACTGAACAAAAAAATCGCGGACGCCACTGCTAGTGGTGCTATCTCAAGTCAGCAGAGTGCCACGCTCAACGCGGAGGTCGCACAAATTTACGCTACCCAACAGGGTTACGCCACTCTAAATGCTATTACGGGCAGCCAAGCATATGCCCTATTGACTTCTATCGAACGATTAGAGAACAAGGTTGATCAATCAATTGCAGCCAGAGCCGTTGGTTCATTTCCTTCCGGTTCACCGCGCCAGGACTACCCATCCCAACGCATCTACGACCGCGACCGTGTGGTGGGTTCAAATGATGCTGGGCGCGACTATGGCAGTACACGAGGAGGCGAGTTCGGTCACGGTCAAGGGCGTGCTTACGGAGATAACTCAGGCACAGGACTTGGAAGCGGTCCGCGACGCGGATACGGTGGCGGACATGGGGGCAACTTCGACGACAGAACGAGACGCGGTTATGGCGATGGTCCTAAAAGCGATCTGACTAGTGGACCGGGAGGCGATTCGGGCAGCGCATCTGATGGCGGCTATGGATCAAACTCCGGT
>JBDUAM010000195.1:0-1971 GCA_040004655.1 Chthonomonadales bacterium
TCTGCTCCGACTACCGCTCCCATAAAGAAGCCAACCAGGCCGTAGGAATAGACTACAAGCATTAAAAGAGCCCCTTTGCATCCGAGTAAATTCTCGGGCGGAGGGGCTCTCATTACGCGTGTTTCCAAATAGGATGGTTACGGAGTTGCGGGTGCGCCTTTCCTTCGGCCACCGCCACCTGGTCGCGGTACGCCTTCTCCCGCACCAGGGGCCGCCGGTGCAGACGCAGCTCCTGCCGCATCGTTATTGAACTTTCCTCCACCCATGTTCGGTGGAGCCTTGTCCACTACGTCTTCTTCCTTCTTTCCACAGCCAGCCAGAATAGCCGGCACGGCAACTGCCAATGCAAAGATGAGAATCTTCTTCATGTGGGTTCACCTTTCTAGAAATGGGGGACGCCACTTTCGTAACGCCCCCCATTGTTTACAGCATTGCAATCAGGATTGGCTTAGTAGCGCGGATCGAAGAACGGATAGGTCCACACGTTGGCCGCAGAGTTGAACTGGCACGATTCTAGCGCGTTTACTCGCATTGCCTTTACGTGACCATCGCAGAACCCAATGTTGGCGATACCCGAATTGATCCCTAGGTTGAATGCAGTTTTGGTTGCATTCTCAAAGTGACCGTATCGGGAAGTGGCGCGGTGTACATACCAGGTCCAGCCAGGATATACATCAGCGCCGTAACCGCCCCAGTCAGTACATTTGATGCTGGAGGCATCGTACTTCGGCCATACGGAGGTGTTTCCGATACCGAACTGAGCAGAAGGATCTGGTGCAATACCTTCACTCCAGACACTATCTCCAGTGAGCATCATCAATTCAGCAGGTCGCTGCCACTGGGCCATAGCGCCCTGACCTGCAGAATAGATTCCTGTTTTGGGTTGGCACGATGACCAATTTGAACCAGGGCCAAATTCGGTCAATAAAATATTGACCGCCATCTGACAATAGGCCGCATTGTAGATGCCTTTACTGTCAAGGGCGGATACGTATGGTTCCCCATCAACGTATGGACTGGAGATGGCGGTTTTCCAGTTTGTTTGTCCAATTTCAGGACAGATGTTTGCAGCCGTGCTTTTGATGTATGGCTGTACTACACCAGTGAACATCGCATTTGGCTCGTTTGGATCGGTGCCCGCATGTCCCCAGTCGGGATAGCAAACACCAGCCGGGCAACAACCGTACGAGGTTGAACCGTTGTTGTCGATCATCGGTATGCGTTCGTCAAAGTCCTGAGCATACATCAGCGTTGCAAGTGAGAATTGCTTTACATTGCTTACGCAGGAAATTGCTCGAGCCGATGCGCGTGCCTGGGCGAAGACAGGGAAAAGAATTGCGGCGAGGATCGCGATAATTGCGATGACGACAAGCAGTTCAATAAGCGTGAAAGCTCGTCGGATACTACTGGTGCTTCTCATGGATACCCTCCTGTTCAGAATGAAACGGATAGTACGTCGCTGAGAGCTACTTCGCTGTCTACAGTTACTAATTCAATTACAGCGTTGCAAAGGAGAACTTTAAAATGGGTTTCAAAATTTCGATTGCTTGAGCTGAACGTGCGACGCGTTAATCAGTCTTCAATGACTAACACTATCAATATGACACGGTAGGTTATTTGCGTCAAGAGTAAATTAAGATATTATTGAAAATTAATGAAAAATACAGTAACCCGGGCAAAAAAACTCGCTGAATTGTCGTTGAAATTCGTCCGCATACGTAAAATGCCCCGCACTCCATATAGGTTTGCAGGGCATCCTACGTATATTCTACAATTGAGAAGATTGCTATTTTTTGCTCGCTCCATCTTTGTCGGTGGGTTTTGCGTTCTTGGGTGCATCCTTTGGGGCGTTGTCATCTGTTTTTGGTGCAGCAGTTGCTGTTGAGACTCTTGATTCCGGTGGTGGTGGCAGCTTTACGCCGTCATCATTGCCGTATGAATTTGAATTACCTTTAGACTTCATGATGCCAG
>JBDUAM010000476.1:0-6523 GCA_040004655.1 Chthonomonadales bacterium
CTGTCCCTGGGTGCCAACGCGACAGTTGTGTCTTGCCCTGATTATCGTGAGTTCTTCGGCCGCGAACTTGCGAGCCTGCTGTCGGGCAACGAACACTTTCGGGCGGATCAGATCGACCCCAAATCGATGGCTCTGTGGTACGCGCTCGACAGGAAGAAATCTGTAGACCAGATCCGTAACGAGCCACCAAACGGGTTCCTCCTACTCAATCGATATACACTTTCAAGCGTTGTTTATCAGTCAGCCCGGGCTGAAGTCGACATTGCGGACTGGATTTTCGAGCTTGAGCACACGCATCTTGCAATTCCCGCGCCTGACCTCTACATTGTTTTCGATGTGTCCCCGCGCGTCTCGCAGGCAAACGTTTCTGATCGGCGTCGTAAGGACGGAACCGTATCAGGACTAGATGTTTACGAGAAGTCAATAACCCTCCTAAACGCCGCTCGCCACAGCTACAGGGTACTGGCTGAGAGACTGCCGGGCATTGAATTGATCGAATGTATGGCTGACGAAGGCAGAATGAAATCGCCACATCAAATTCACACCGAGGTAGTTTCGTGCCTGGATCAGCATCACCTGTTAACTACGATTGCGTCTCAAACGAATTCTCAATAGCGCGCGAGTCGGATTCCATTCTGCCCCAGCTGATGTGGCATGTCACTGACCGCTGTCCTCTGCGGTGTCCGTACTGCTTTGCCAGCAAAACTGAGTTAGATTCAGACGTGACTGGGCTGCAGCAGCTCATCGCTATTTTCAAGGTGCTGAAAATACAAAAGATTGATCTCGCGGGAGGCGAGCCTCTGGTATGGCGCCCTCTCCCTTCAATAGTCGAATCGCTCAGCCAAGGGGGCCTGGCACTGACATTGACAACAAGTGGAGTCGGCTCAGAGACGAACCGGGCTTGGATCGTGGCAAACGCACGGTTATTTTCGCGGATTATCGTCTCGCTTGATGCCCCCACAGAGGCTGAGCATGACTCTCTCCGTGGGTTCTCGGGGGCGTTCTCCGCCGCGAGGAACTTGATCGAGAGACTCCAGGCATCTCACTACCCCAGTATCAGGATCAACACGGTCTTAGTAAAGTCGATGACTGGGCTCCCGACTTTGCAACGCTTCGCTCAAACTATTTCCACCATTCAGCCTCAGGAATGGTGTCTGATCCAACCGCATCCGGCAAACCAAAAAACCGATTTTCCGCTCTTCGCCACAGATCTAATGTCGTTCTCGACCTTCGTTCAGCAACTTACAGATTTTGTCTCTGCAGAAAGGCTCACCCCAGGCCGAATCATCAGTCGCACGGCTGAACAATATGCTGGCTACTGGGTTCTCTATCCCGATGGATACTTAAGGAGGCATACTGTCGGTCCGTCCGACTGCGCTGAGATGAACCTATTGCAAACTCAGATCGATGACGTGATAAGGACGATCCGGCATTATGGCTACACTGTTCCATTGAGACGGCCCGGACAATAAATAACATGCACCGCAAGACACGTATAACTAATATCAGCCATACAGAATTCGGCTCCGACCTCCTCAAGGAGGTTGGTGAACTCAGCCGTAATGCCCAGGGGGCTACAGTTGAGATTCAGGCGTCACCAACGAAGGACCAAAAGGGCGAGCTGATAAACGCGCTGCTGATAGATCTGGCGGCCGATCTGATCCTTGCATTAGTAAAGGCCGCCGCCAAACGACTTATCAATCATCCCCTGTATGATCCTCTCATTATTTTGGACCTCGACGGACGCACTGCAACACTGCAAGAATTATCTGATGGCGATTGACGGGCACTCCACCGTTGTTTTACTTGCCATCGCCGTCGAAGTGCCTGGCACTCTTGCGTTGGAGGCCATACCTGCTGCCAAGTTGGATGCTGAACGCTTTTACAATACGCTTAGCTCAGCAGTGGGCCCGTTATTCGACCATAGACGAAGCGTATGCCTAGTCGATCCTACGACTTCAGAGGTGCGGTTAACAGTCACGAGAACGGCCAGCAAGTTGGCTTCTTCAGATACTTTGGTCATTTTCTTTAGTGGGCACGGCACAATCAATAATTCACGCCTCGTCCTCCCGTTCGGGGATGCGACTTCGAACGGTCTTGGGCAAGTTGGCGTTCCCGAGATGGGCGAATGGCTGATCCAGTTCACAGTAAGGCGTCTTATCATTTTGGATTGCTGTTACTCAGGCGCGGCATTGGGGCTCGCGAATTGCGGGGATATTTACGAGAAGGCCCGGACGACCGTGCTGACATCTTCTGGCTCATTTGATCGCTCTGACTTTTCCGAAAAAGGCAGCTCGTTCACGCTTGCGTTATGTCATGCCATTGGACGCATTGAATCGGAGCGAGCGACCCTCTCGTTGAACCGTATTGCCGCCCTGATTTCCGAAGGAGGCTTGGCGTCTCCTTATCTCAACCTTTCTCAAGGTCAAGAAGATTTCGTTATCCCAACCATTGCTGATTCCGTTTCGCTTCCGGCAGGTTTTGTGAACGACTTTCTTTCACATATCAGTGAGAGTTCATATATCGAGCGGCAGTATCTATGGAGTGATCTCGTCAGAATTCCTCTTCACGTTCGCTACGGCGTGTTCGAACGATACTTCGACGGGACCTTCCCGAGTGAGCCCAGTTGGTTGGTAAGAAGGTCCATTGGCACAACATTGGCAAGCTGTGCTGCAATAGGCCGGGGTTGGCAGAGCCTTTGCGTTGACCTCCTCGAGTCATCAAATTGGATGAGATGCTGCATCGGACTAATCGCTGTAAGGCGGGAATTGGCAATCGACATTCTAAAGGATGCTGCGCATGGCGTGGTCACTTCAAAGGCCCAAATAGACGCTGTTTGGTTGGCAAGTCTATATTTGGCAGACGCCAGATTGGACGCCAGAGCGAGTGTCCGGCAGAGTGCACTTTTGAGCACTTCGTGGGGGGCAATAGATTTTCTCGTTAGGTGGATTCTCGGTTGTTCCGACGAGAATACGGCCGCTGCGGACCTGATCCCATCAGTGTCGGCGTCTACAGCTAAGGATATCGCGACGCATTGCCGACTCTTAGGTCGTGGCACGCCGTGGGTGGAACAAGTCGCTTTTGATGAAGTTGTCGTAGACTCCCGTCTGGCTCGCTTTCTTTACCGATCGGGGCACCGCGGGCGCAGCGCAAGTCCGGAATTGCGATCTGTATTGTCAGGTATTTACGGAAATTGGCGCGACCAGATCCAAGGGGATGTACGAGTCTGGGTGCGAGATCAAACCAAACGAGATGCTGAAAAAGAACTCTTAGCTGTATCAAAGCTTCCGGCGGTCGAGGCTCGGATGAAAATATTTTCGGACTTTGCCCTCGAGGGAGACTCAGTCCAAGAGTTCGAGTCGAGCCTGCTCTGGGGTCTGAGCGACCCTCATCCGTGGGTTCGGCGGGAAGCACTTCGCATGTTTAAAAAGCGCACAGACTTCGCCATCAAGGTGCGGGTTGACCTCCCCGACGCGATGATTTATCCCGGAGTCGTGGACCTTGACCTAGAGTGTCTACAGAACGGGCTGAACTTGCAAGAAGTCGTCGGTACAAGAGACATCTCCTCCACAGTGAGGTCATCTCTTCGCTGGGCGGCTGGCACGATGATCGGGCAGACAGGAGAGCAATAGAACTGGCGAGTTCTCCCTCAGCAGCGATAGCCAGATTCGTCTTCACTCGCGAGATTTCGCTTTCCGGCAGTTTGCTTCCATACCGTGTCAAAAACTGTGCTGGAAACTCTTCATCCGGCTATCTGCAGTGAGCGGAAGCAGATGCCCCGAGCCTATCCAACCGATACAAAACAACCGACCACGTGCAATCCGTGGAAGCCCCTCACGTTCTTCACACCCAGGAGGTCCGGGGTTCGAGTCCCTGTGCGCCCACCCTCCTCCCAATGTCGGCGCATGGATAACAGTTCGTGTGCCTGCTTTTCTCCAGTCATAGTCCGGAAGCGACCTTCCTATAACGAAGGATTCGGCGGAGCAACCGCCTGGTCCGGTGGCTGCGTCAGTCGCTCCGCGTGGGATTTGGCCAGCGCGATGGCACGGCGTACCTCGCCGAGTAACGGATCGAAGGGCCATCCTTTTTCGCTGCCCATAGCATCCAGACGCCGCCGAAGATCCACCATCACCTCATCGGCGTCGTGAAGTATGCGCACGGCGCCGGCGAAGTCGCGATCCCGAAGACAGTCTTCGGCCATGTCGACAAGGTGGAAAGCGATCTCGATATCCGCTTCTATGAATTCAGTGAGAATGCGGTCCGATGCTCGACGATGGTCCAGGTGGGACATCGGCCTCCTACTATAACGCCAATCGGAATTGCAGTCATGCCATCCCGATTGGCCACGTTGATGAAATATGGCTGAAATATGGCTTGACTCAATCCAAGACGAGATATAGTCTAAGCACAGCCGTGAGTGCCACCCGTGCCGAGATCTCCGCTTCGTTTCTGGAACGCGGTCTGCGTTGCACCTCGCAGCGATATGCCGTCCTGCAGTACCTGCTGAAAAACCCCTGCCATCCGACTGCGGAAGAGATTCACGGTGTGGTCAACCGTCGCGATCCCCGCGTTTCACGCGCTACGGTTTACAACAGTCTGCATGCCCTGGTGGGGTCCGGCCTGGTTCGTGAAGTGAAACTCGGCGGAGACGCCGCGCGCTTTGAGTCTCACATTGAACGCCACCACCATTTCGTCTGCGACCAGTGCGACAGGATCGAAGATATCGAGTGGTTCGAGCCTGCCACGATCACCCATCTATCGGGCATGAAATCCCGCTCGGTCCGGGCGCTGGTGCTGCAGGGTTTATGCGAGCCGTGTCTCGCTAAGAACAACCAATGCTCTTCAGGTGAAGAGTCATGAACACCGAGGCCTTCCCGTCAGGCGCCGAAGACGGCAATTGCACGAATGAGTAACCCCGGGCGCACTCACAATAAGGCGCAGTTTCTCAGGAACGAATTCAAAGGCGGATAAATACTTGGAACCCACAAACACCACAACACCAGCAACCGAGGCGCCTGCCCCCAAAATCAAGGAGCAAAACCCACCCACCGAAGCCAAATGCCCGGTAATGGGTGGCGCTCGCAGACACACTCCAACGAATGCGGGCTGGTGGCCGAACCAGCTGAACCTGAAGATCCTGCACCAGAACTCCGCGCTGTCCGATCCGATGGACAAAGAGTTCAATTATGCGGAAGAATTCAAGAGCCTCGACCTGAATGCCGTGATCCAGGACCTGCATGCTCTGATGACGACGTCGCAGGTCTGGTGGCCGGCCGACTTTGGCCACTATGGCGGGCTTTTCATTCGCATGGCATGGCACAGCGCAGGTACCTATCGTATCGGCGACGGCCGCGGCGGGGCCGGCTTCGGCACACAACGTTTTGCGCCCCTCAACAGCTGGCCCGATAACGTGAGCCTCGATAAGGCACGCCGGCTGCTGTGGCCCATCAAACAGAAATACGGCCGGAAAATCTCCTGGGCCGACCTCATAATTCTCACCGGCAACGTCGCTCTGGAGTCGATGGGATTCAAGACCTCCGGTTTCGGCGGCGGCCGCGAGGACGTCTGGGAGCCCCAGGACGACATTTTCTGGGGGCCTGAGGGCCAGTGGTTGGGCGATGAACGCTACACCGGCGATCGCCAGCTCGAGAATCCTCTGGGCGCTGTCCAGATGGGTCTGATTTACGTCAATCCGGAAGGGCCCAATGGAAGGCCGGATCCCGTCGCCGCCGCACGGGATATCCGCGAAACGTTCGGCCGAATGGCGATGAATGACTATGAGACAGTCGCGCTCATTGCCGGCGGGCACACGTTCGGTAAAGCCCACGGCGCGGCCGATCCGGGTAAGTATGTCGGCCCCGAGCCCGAGAGCGCCGGCCTTGAGCAGCAGGGCTTCGGCTGGAAGAACACCTTTGGCAGCGGCAGCGGCGCTCACGCGATCACCAGCGGCCTGGAGGGTGCATGGACCACCAACCCTACGAAGTGGGATAACAACTTCTTTGAAAACCTGTTTGGCTATGAGTGGGAACTGGGTAAGAGTCCCGCCGGTGCGCAACAGTGGGCTCCAAAGGCCGCGGCCGGAGCGGGTACCGTTCCAGATGCCTATGATCCGTCGAAGCGGCACGCCCCGATGATGTTCACGACGGACATCGCCCTCAGAGAGGATCCGATCTATGCGCCGATCTCCAGGCACTTCCTGGAGAATCCGCAGGAGTTTGCAGACGCGTTCGCCAAGGCATGGTTTAAGTTGACCCACCGCGATATGGGGCCTGTTGCCCGCTACCTCGGCCCGCTGGTTCCTGCGGAACACCTGTTGTGGCAGGACCCTGTTCCCGCGGTCGATCATGAATTAATCGGGCAGGAGGACATTGCCGGTCTGAAGGCCAGGATTCTCGCATCCGGACTCTCGATCTCCCAACTCGTCGCGACTGCCTGGGCGTCGGCTTCGACTTTCCGCGGCTCCGACAAGCGCGGCGGGGCGAACGGGGCGCGCCTTCGACTGACGCCTCAGAAGTATTGGGAA
>JBDUAM010000364.1:0-1953 GCA_040004655.1 Chthonomonadales bacterium
GGCGGTGAACGGCGCAGCAAAGAGGTCGCCCACAAGGTCATCTCGAACGAAGAACGCGTTTGCGCCGATCAGGTCGCAGCCGACCAGGGAATAGCCGTATTTTCGACCCAGCAGTTCATAAGCTTTTAGGCTTGCGCCATAGTTCTGTGAACCATCCCATATGCGCTTCGGGTCATAATTGACCTTCCAATCGACGTCGGGCGGTATCGACGGATTGTACTCCAGCACCGCCACGCGGGGACGATAGTCTTTCAGCCCCAGCCAGAGGTAATACGTATTCATGTCGACGTCGAGGGATAAGAGGTCCAACTCCTTCGGCACGCCGAGCTGTTCAAACAGCCCTACGACATTCTCCTGCGTCACGAAGCTGGACATCGCCTTCAGGCAGCCACCCTGCAAGTCTTTGCGGTGCAGCAGCATGCGCATGTGGGCGTCATCGCCATCTATCCACGCGCCGGTCCAGCCCTGTGAAAGTAAAAATGCAGTGTTGTTTTCGGTGCCATCACCAATTCCCACTTCGGCAAAAAAGAGATTGGTAGTGCCAATTCGGCGAAAAATTTCGCGGATCATGCCATCCTCGGCGTTCTGCGAGGAGACCTGAAATCCATACTTGAGGAGTCTTTTGGGATCGTTATACCGGGGGCAATTCTGTAATTGAGCATCCCGCGTCAACACGGCAATATTGGAAAGAACCTTGTCTAACCGGAACATCTCATCCCGCATTACTCGAATATCACGGATGAGGGGAATTTTGCCGTAGAGCGCCGAAATACTGCTTCTTAAACCCATGTACCTGCTGGCTCCAGTTCTGTTATGGCCCGTTCCATATCAGCAATTTCTTGACAATCGGGTGTCCAACGTTAACTGGATTGCCTGCTAACGCGATAAGTGAAATAGCGCGCGACCCTGGTGGTAGGGGTCCTTCCACGCATCACTCTTTGAGAGATTCTTGCGCGGCTTGCCGTCTGTTTCTACCTCAGTGTACCACCCGCCAAATTCGTGGTCGACTTGAAATCGGTTGATGAAGTCCCACTGTTTTGCATAGGCCTTCACGTATTTGTCGGTGGTCTTGCCGAACTTTTCTGCCATCAGCTTGAGGGCATTAAGCCCCTCGGCTTGAGTCCACCAGACCTTGTCTTCTTTGGTGACCTTACCCTCTGGAGTTCCGGAGTCGTAGAACCCGCCATGCTCCTCGTCCCATCCGAACTTCAGGGCATGATCTACCAACTGCCGTGCGACTTGCCATGTCAGAGTTTCATTCGGCATGCCGAGGGCGGTCGCCGCTTCTACCAGCAGGAATGCCGTCTCAATGTCGTGCCCAAACGAGTCGACGTTTGACACGCAGGTCCAATCCGGATTGAAATAGAGCCCGAGATAGCCGGACTTCTGGAATACCCTGTCCCGCACAACATGAAAGACCTCTTCTAAGCGGACTCGTACTTTCGCGTTTCCGTTGGAGGCGTGGAATAGCTCTGTGAGAGATTCGAGAATATGGATGTGAGAGTTCATTGACTTAAGTCCGTACTGCGTGCCAATGGTGTCCGTCATCCCGGGAGAGGGGGCAGTGAGAATGAGATCGCCATTACGGGCGTAGGCCTCGTAGTATCCACCATTTTTGGCGTCGTGCGCGTGTTTTTCCAGCCATTCAAATCCGCCAAGCGCAATCTGTAACACGTTGGGATCATTTGTCGAAAGGCTTGCAGCCGAAAGCGCGTAAATAGCAAAAGAAATTCCATAGAGGTGTTTTTCATCTTTGCGACCAGCATCTGGCTGGCCACTCGTGCCGACTTCCCAGTACCAGGCGCCATCCTGTGAGTCAGATATGGGTCCCGTAAGGTAATCAACACCCTGTTTGAGCATGCGTGTCCAGAGAGGGGAATCCTTTGGATATCTCTTCAATGCCTGCGCTGCGAAAAGCAGTGTTCGACCCGGAACCATTGATCGCAGAGCACG
>JBDUAM010000516.1:0-1938 GCA_040004655.1 Chthonomonadales bacterium
CTTATGCACAGGTTGTGGGATTTGTGTTCTCTCGCGCGATAACGCCATGGGAATCGTTCTTGATCATGGCCGCGGCATACTCTGCGTAGCCAGCTTCAATGGCCCGTCGAGTGGGAGAACCGTCGGCGTCGGTCGTAGTTACAATCGTCGTGATCAAGGCGATGACAGCAAACCCTGTTGTGTAAATGTTGTTCTCCAAGAATAAATAGATAGTAAACCAGTTCGAAAACTTACTATACTCCAAGCCGCTCAAAAAACAAGACCTCCCCAATTTCTTGAGGAGGTCCATTTGAAATTGCTAACGCGACCTACTTAACCGCTGGAATCTCTCGAATGTAAACATTCTTGAAATGCAGCACACTGTTGTGGTGCTGCAACTCAATCTGGCCGGTTGGATAGATGGGCTTGTTGCGCTCCCAGTAGTTCTCCAGGATCACGTTGTTCACCACCAGCTCGTCATTCAGGTAGACCGTCACGCGCTCCCCCATCATCAGGATTCGGAAGCGGTTCCACTCGCCAACAGGCTTGTCTGCTGTTTTGGATGGACCAGCCGGATTCTTCTGGTTGTTGTAGAGTCCGCCGCTGCCTTCGCCGGGTCGACCCGGGTGGTCTACCGCGTCCCAGATCTGGACCTGCGGGCTGCCTCGAAGGTAGATTCCGCTGTCTCCAGCCTTCTCAATCTTCCAGTCAACCAGCATCTCAAAGTTCGCGTAATCCTTGGCGGTGCAGAGGCTCTGCCCCTTGCCGTCATAGACCAGTTCGCCATCGACGATTTTCCAGTGGTCGCGCATCTGTTGATCGGCTTTCATTTGCGCGGCTGCAAGCTGCTCTGGCGTCATCTTCGCTCGTCCGGGAGGTCCAGCATCGGGCGAAACGAGCCCCTTCCAGTTCTTCAGGTCCTTGCCCGTGAAGAGCGCCTGAAATCCCTGCGGTGGCGTATTCGGCTTCTCCATTTTGGAGAGGTCTTTGACGTAGATCTCTTTGAACTGGACTTCGCTCGGCCCGTGACCCAGAAAACCGATATGCCCGATGTCTCGTCGGCAGCCCGGATGGGTCAGCAGGGTCTCAGCGTCCGTGACGTCGTTCAGGTTTCCGTTGACAATCACCTGATGGTTCAACGTAACCTTGATCTGTCGGCCAATCGCGGAGATTTCGTAGTCATTCCACTCGCCGGCATGGTGCATAGCGCCGCGTTTGGCCGGGAGGACTTTGTAGACTGATCCGCAGTATTGACCCGGCTCAAGCTTGGCGTAGACGGGATCATAGTCGTCCAGAACCTGAATTTCCATACCATTGTATGCCGCGTCGCCGTCAAACGGAGCGCGAATTCCCACACCATTGTTGCCGGCTTTGTCGCACTTGAACTGGCACTTGAAGACGAAATCTTTGTACTCTTTCTCCGTCATCAGCTTGCCGCCGCCATCTGCGGGGCAGACGAGGATGCCGTCTTTCACGACATAACCGTCGTTAAATCCACCGACGAGTTTCCAACCATTCAACGTTTTGCCGTCGAAGAGTTTGGTGAATCCCTTGTTGTCGGCGGATGAAATTGTGGAGAATCCTGAGAGGAGCAACGCCGCCGCCGCGACCTGCCCGATTATTCGATTTGAGAACTGCATTGTTACGTGTCCTGAGGTGACTGGATTTATCCCGATCGAATTACCCGGGACTAATTGGAGATTCGCAAAAGTCGACTGCGATTCCTCTATTATGAGCATGAGTTTGGTGCCAAACGCCTGGCGACAAGAAACCGTATTCGGAGCGCGGGCGTCCCCGCCCGCAACGAGAGAGTTGTAACCAGAGGGTTTTCGTTCTGGTCAGAATGCCCCCTGTGCGGACGAGGACGTCCGCGCTCCGGTTACGTTCTTCGCGCAAAAACGTTATTAAGAAAGCACTCTCGGTCAAGGATAATTTAGAAGGAGCGCGGGCGTCCCCGCC
>JBDUAM010000383.1:0-1931 GCA_040004655.1 Chthonomonadales bacterium
AGCGAACAAACCTGGGCCCGATGGCTGGAGACATAGCCTACATGGGTCCATGCATATTTAAGTCGGAGAACTCACCCGGCAGCCGATCGCGGGGATCTGGTTCAAGATGTTTTGCAACGTGCGTGGGAATACCATGATACCTGGCGCTGCAAAGGTGAGCGCTCCTACTGGCTGCTCCGCATCGTCGCCAATCTCCTTAACAACTACCGCTCTCATAGATTCTCAGGGAGAACCTGCTGACGCATCTCGAAGATTTTAGTCGCGATATTCTCCATGCTGTTCAACACCCGCTTTAAGTTGCTGTGTCTTGAGCAGACGGACAAAAATTAATCGTGGGAAGGTTTGCGTGATTCGAAGTCTATATCGTCGGAAATGGGATTCTATGTTTATAATTTAGTTCAGTTGTCGGTGCTGAAACTCCACTTTTCAGCAGGAGATTGCTCAGGAAGAAGGCGCTCATGTCCGCTCGAAAACTGCTCTCTCATGTTACGCTGCTCTGCTGGTTCTTTGCACTACTCACATTCGCGCCTTATCTGTTGGCGCAACAGTCCAAGACCCTCGCCGTACGTCCGATCACCGGCGAACTGGCTGGCCGAACGCTGTATACCAATTCCCATGCCCTTCTGATTGGGATCAGTCGGTATGCGTTCCTGCGGAAGGCGATTTCGTCTTCGTCAGCTCCTCACAACGCCAGGTTCCCCACGTGCGCCGCGTGCCTAAGAAACAGGACCCGATACCGCAACCCGGTAACCCGGAGCGCCCGGTTATAACGCCGCGCAAGGAGTCTCGGCGCGGTGGCGGTGTGCATGGTCCAAAGACCAATCCGACTGACGGCGAAAAGATGGTCTATGTACCTGGCGGTGCGTTCACTACGGGGGATACCGACCAGAGCGATAACCCTGATCATAGGGTGACGCTAAGAGGCTACTACACCTACAAAAACGTCGTGACGGTTGGGCAATACGAGAAGTTCTGCGGTGCGGCGAGCAAGCAAACGCCACCGGAGCCGGACGACGGCACTCCGTTTAATCTCGGTTGGCAGAAGCAGGATCACCCGATCGTGAACGTAACCTGGGACGATGCGGAGGCCTATTGCAAATGGCCGCGCGTCCGTCTTCCTACAGAACCGGAGTGGGAGACGGCGGCTCGCGGCACGGATGGGCGGAAGTTACCCTGGAGAGATGCATTCGAATTCTGCAATGGAGGCAGCATAAAGCGATGTCCGCACTTTGACCTTAATTGTGTACGCGACGGGCCCTCCCATTCCCAACGGCTGCGTCGTAGTTCTTCGAACAAGGAGCATATGGTTTGTGCGGACAATTCAAGCTGTCCACACGTATTAGCCGTGGAACTCATTTTCGAGGAGGATAGGATGGAATACGTTAACCTCGGTCGAACCGCACTGAAAGTCAGCCGCCTGTGTCTGGGCACGATGAACTTCGGACCGCAGACCAGCGAAGAGGACAGCTACAGGGTGATGGACCGGGCCCTGGAGCTCGGCATTAACTTCTTCGACACGGCGAATGTCTACGGCTGGAAAAAGGGTGAGGGAGTTACCGAGCAGATCGTCGGGCGGTGGTGGGCGCAGGGCGGGGGACGGCGTGAGAAGGCGGTGATCGCCACAAAGGTATACGGTGATATGGGCGATTGGCCGAACACGTCGCGCCTTTCCAAGCTGCACATGCGCCGGGCGCTGGACGACAGCCTGCGGCGTCTCCAGACTGACTTTATCGATATCTACCAGTTCCACCACGTGTGGCGCGAATCGAGCTGGGATGAGATCTGGGAGTTTTGCGAGGGCGCAGTCCAGGCGGGCAAAGTGCTCTACATCGGTTCGTCCAACTTTGCGGGCTGGCATATCGCGCAGGCGAATGAGGCGGCCCGCCGGCGCAATTTCCTCGGCCTCGTCTCCGAGCAGAGTATTTACCACC
>JBDUAM010000277.1:0-1930 GCA_040004655.1 Chthonomonadales bacterium
GTGACGTCGCGAAGGGAGTAGAGTATCTTGTCCGCAGGGACCATGGTTGGGCTCTGACCGATAATCGCGATGCCGATCTCTTCAACTTGCTTCATGGCATCTTGAATGGACAGATTGGTCTTGAAGCCGGGAATGCTCTCCAGCTTGTCGATCGTGCCACCGCTGAACCCGAGCCCGCGACCGCTCATCTTAAGAATGGGAATTCCCGCTGCGGCCAGAATGGGCGCGACGCTCAGTGTTGTCTTATCGCCGACGCCTCCAGTGGAGTGCTTATCCAGGCGAATGGTAGCGTAATCCGGCCAGTGAACCGTCTCGCCACTATCGCGCATGGCGAGAGTTAGGTTGAGAGTCTCGGCAGGGGTCATGCCGCGCAGGTAGACCGCCATCAGCCATGCAGAGGCTTGATAATCCGCCATTTCACCGGTGCAAATGGCGGCGATGATGGCATCGATCTCTGCACGGGAATGTTCTCGTCCATCACGTTTGGCGGCAATGAGTTCTACCGGATTCATCTGGCAACTTTCTAAATCGAAATTCTTATTGGCAAATGGACATTTATGCATTAGGGTACCGCATTCCGGCGGGCAGGAATATTCGGGAATGCTTACGAATTGTACGACATCCAAAAGTTATCACAATGATTGTGAAGGAGCCACCATGCCCGCACCCACCAGCTTTCTCTCCGAACTAATCGGCCTGTTCGGTACGCCCGTTGCAGAGAACCCGACTCAATATATGCACGAGCAGGCCTTTGCGCACCTCGGACTGATGTGGCGATACATCACAATGGAAGTACCGACCGAGAATCTGGCGGATGCAGTACGCGGTTTGAGAGCCATGAATTTTGCCGGTGCTAACTGTACCATTCCTCACAAGGTTGAAGTCATTCCGCATCTTGATGGACTTACTTCTGTTGCCCGAAAGATTGGTGCGGTGAATACGATTATTCGACGTGAGGGTGGCAATCTACTAGGGGAGAATACCGATGGTAAAGGATTCATCACGGCTGTGACGGAGGCCGGTGCATTGTTGCCGGGTTGCAGGGCAGTTTTGTTCGGATCTGGTGGTGCGGCGAGGGCGGTTGCAGTGGAGTTGGCGGTCGCGGGGGCATCACATATTACGATTGTCAACCGAACCGTAGGCAAAGCCGAATCGCTGGCCAAACATGTGACAGCGGAAACTGGCGTTGGAGTGGGTGCAAAGCCGTGGGTAGGGGACTATTCTATTCCGGCAGATACCCAGCTTGTGGTCAACTGTACGAGCATTGCGCTGGCTCCGAATAATAACGACGTTGTGCCAATTGACTACGGAACCATCAAGCCCTCCATGATGTGTTGCGACGTCATTCCCAATCCTCCCATAACTCCTTTCGTAAAGAACTGTGCTGCGGCAGGTGCAACCTCGTTGGATGGTCTTGGCATGCTGGTGCATCAGGGAGCAATTGCTTTCAAGATGTGGACCGGTCACGATGCGCCTATCAGCGTAATGAGAATAGCTCTCGAAGAGGTCTTCGCAAGTTGAGATGCAACAGACAGCAGAGTCACTGGTCTCGATAACGGTGAGTAAGCTTTGAGACCATTCTGGCTGGGTAGCGCAGTTGTCTTGCTATCAGTAACGAATTCCGGTTTGCATGCGGGCCCATTTCAGCAAGGGCATGCGAAGTCTGGCGGAATGATCTGGATTAAGGGCGGCACATTTCGCATGGGCAGTGATTATGCTGCTTTTCAGGACGCACGACCCATTCATCGGGTGACTGTTTCGGGTTTCTGGATGGATGCAACACCGGTCACAAATGCAGAATACGCGAAGTTTGTAAAAGCTACAGGATATGTGACCGTATCTGAACGAAAGCTGAATCCGAAAGACTTTCCGGGAGTTCCAAAGGACAAGCTGGTTCCGGGATCATTGGTCTTTCATCAGACGGGAAAAC
>JBDUAM010000022.1:0-6395 GCA_040004655.1 Chthonomonadales bacterium
AATCGTGAACTGAAACGACCGGTCGACTTCCGATCTGAGAGTACGACCCACAGAATCGCATCCGCCTGTGAGAATCTGGTGAAGGGCCTGCTCTTCGCCAAGGAATCAATGCTGACCGATGAGGTGAAGGGGACATCTGGATTCGCCGAGCAGTTTGCAAAGACGGGTACGGCAGATAAAATGGGCCGATCCCTGCGGCAGTTCGATCTGCACCGACGTTTGCTGAAGTATCCGTGTAGCTGGCTCATCTACTCGCAGGCATTCCTCGCGCTGCCCAAAGAGGCCAAAGCGTGCGTCTATAATCGACTGCATTCAATCCTTTCCACCAAAGATACTCTGGAAGATTTCCCCAACTTGAATCTGTATGAGAGGGAGTGCATTCAATCCATCTTATCAGAAACTCTCCCTGAATATGAAGCCGCGTGTTCTCGTGCCGTTGCCACGCGGTAGCCCGCTTTGCACGTAGACGGGGTATAACATTCCCATTGCAAGGCTGGTGAGGATAAAGAATGAAATTACGATATACCGCTCTAACGTTTGTTGCGCTTGCCGCTTCTCTCTGGGGATGCGGTGGTGGAAGTGGTGGTGGCAGCGCCAATTCTGACGGTGTACTGCTGGTGGATGATGGTCGAGCGTACGTCGCCGAATCCCAGGGGCCGATCTACAGCACCAACCCGCCAACAAGTGGTGGTCAGGTTCCGAAGGCTCCTGCACCTGGTTTCTACACGGTTGAAAAGGGCGCCGGAGCACTTGTCAACGCCCTGTTCCACAGCAACATTGTCATCTATTACGATCCCGCTCGAGTTTCCACTGCGGATACGAATGCCCTTAAGGCGCTGGCCGCGGCGCACACCGATCCCTTTGCGGGCGTAGTCGTGGTACCCCGAACCGACTCAGCCAATGCCGTCATCCTCACCGCATGGCGACGGTGGATCCATCAGACTTCTTACAACGATGGCGCAGCCAAAGCTTTTATCGCGCTCTACATTGGGAAGGGTCCGATGACGGCACCGGGTGTTGAGCCATATGCAATCGAGCACTTCCCGGATGAGGGACACACGCATGTTGTAGCGGGAACGGTCATCACCTATGCGAACGATCCTCCGACGAGTGGTCCACACTACCCGAGTCCCTCGCCCAATGGATTCTATGACGTCGCCCCGGCAGCGGGCAACATTGTGCACTCCATGGAGCACAGCAATGTGGTTATTTATTACGATCCCGCCACGGTCACGCCAGATACACTGACCGCCATCAAAGACCTCGCGGCGAAGAATACCAGTGCGCTCGACGGCATTCTGTGCGTCCCGAGAACAGACGCCAATTACGAGATCATTGCAGTGGCATGGCAGAACTGGGTACGCATGAAAACGTACGACGGTGATCAGATGAAGAACTTCATGGCGCTATATATGGGTCATGGTCCGGAACAGGTCCCGCACGCGGACTAACTTGGAGTTGGATTGAAGAGTGAAAACGGAAAGGGGTCGGCGAAAGCTGACCTCTTTTTTGTCGACTGGGGTGTTGGGAAAGGGTGAAATAAAGGAGTCAAAAAAAAGCAGGGCAGAAGCGACCCAGTGTTCTGCCCCGAAGGTTAGAGCAAGTCGTGCTAAGTGCAGCGACCCACCTATATTTATTAAAGCACATTACATTCAGGAAATGTATGCTTTTTCACACATTTTTTGTTTCTTTTTTGAAATTGGTCGGTTGCTGCGGTGCGTGCGCCTCGAATTCAGTTAATGATGCGATCAAAGAAGGGCAAAAGCAGATCCTTCGCTTGGGCTTAGGATGATACAGTATGCCGTCCTCCTTTGTAATAATTGACGGGTTCCGCGATGTCTTTTGCCATGTGCGATGACTCCCAAATTGTCATCCTGAACGGTAGCGAAGGATATACTTTTTGCCGTTGACCTTGACGTGGTTGTTGCCGTTTGTAGGGGCAAAAAATCTTTCGCCCGCCGTAAAATTGTTTTCGCCAAGGACGTTGCACACATACCGACAACTCAACGGTACATGAAAATGGGCGAAAAATCTTTCGCCCCTTGTGTGATACAGTCTTGGGTGTTAAACCTAAGGACAAGGCCAGCCAGATAAAGCGCGTTTCGCCCCTTGAGACAATGATCTCGGTTCGTAGATAGCGTACTGGCTGGCCGGTCTTTCAAACTCGAACAGTATCCTGGGAACTCGATTACACAGACGATGTATCCCGTACCTACAAGGTTGAGTGAAAGGACCCGTTATGAAAGCCTGGATCGGAATTGATGTTTCAAAGGACAGTCTTGACGTCTGGTTGATCAAAGAGGATGAGAAATCCTCGTACAAGCAATTTAAGAACGAATCTGCTGGTTGGTCCCGAATGCTGCGCTGGCTTAGTTCGACGAATGCCGACGATTTGCACTTCTGCATGGAATCTACAGGAGCACATTCGACTGGCCTCGCGTTGTTCCTTGCAGAACGAGGACTACGTGTGAGTGTTGAAAACCCGGCTCGTGTGAAACACTTCGGGATCGCAAAGAACATGCTTAACAAGACGGATAAATCCGATTCCAAAACGATCGCAATGTATTGCCAGAGCTTTAGTCCCAATCCCTGGAGGATGTCTGCTCCTGAAGTACGACAACTCGCAGCCTTTATGCGCAGGTACGACGATCTTCAAGGCCTCCTTAATCAGGAAAAGAATCGCTTCGCGGAACCCGGACTAATTAAAGAGGTCCACAGATCTCTGAAACAGAGTGTCCGGTTCCTTGAAAAGCAGATTGAACAGCTCCTGGATGAGATCCGACGACACATTGACCGCCATCCCGATCTCAAAGAAGACCAAGAGCTGCTTGAGACCATCCCAGGTGTTGGTGAGATTACTGCGCTCTGGTTACTTGCAGAGCTACCGGATGTAAGCCAGTTTAGTACAGCGCAGGACGCTGCCGTCTTCGCTGGCCTGAATCCCCGAGAGAACAAGTCAGGCACAAGCCTACGAGGCAAAACGCGCCTCTCGAAGGCCGGGAATCGTTTCTTACGCAAGGCGCTCTACATGCCAGCGATGGTCGCCATGCGTTACAATCCGCTCGTAAAGGCAATGTATGTCAGGCTATTAGAACGAGGTTTGAGCAAGAAGAGCGCCATAGTAGCGTGCATGAGAAAGCTTTTGATGATCGCTTACGGCGTGTTGAAAAACAGGTGCGCCTTTTGTACTGAACATGCCTCGACATTCGGGCTTGAGTACCGGATCGCAGCCTGAAAGACGGCACATGAGAGCCAAAGTTCGAGCAAACTTGACATCACAGTATCTACGTGGGTCACTATCAACCATGGTGCAATGGTTCAAAACGATGACGACCAACGAATACATCCGGCATGTTAAGGATGGTGAATGGCCCTCATTTCCAGGCAGACTCTGGCAACGCGACTATTTTGAACACGTCATTCGCGACGAAGATGAACTATTTGCGTATTGGCAATACATTGTGGATAATCCGGCAGCCTGGGAATTTGACCCAGAGAACCTGAATGAGGATGAACCAACCAATCCCCCATAACAAGGAATTTCCCCCTAATATAGCCCAATAGAAAGCATCGACCCACTTAGTACTCTCCAAAAATCAGGAGCGCCGATCATTGACCAGAACTGCATCCATATTCGCATTAGCCCTTATCGGCACACTCGCGCCCTGCCTCGCCCAAACCCAGAAGACGGAGACCAACTTACGAATGAACATCGACCCACGCGACCGACAGTTGGAGGAGAAGACCAGTGAGATGCGTGGCCCAATTGAGCGTTTCTCCGCCGATCTCGGCGCTATCGAACGGACCTACCATGAGGAGCTATCCTCGGTTCGGCGCAAACACCTTCGGGACTACTATTCCGCGTGGCAGACCGAGCTGGAGGCGCGCGACTTCGGCAAACTGAGCCACCCGGCGCAGGTCGATTTTCTGCTCCTGAAGAACCACCTGCGCACGGCGCTAAAGCAGATGGATATCCACGAGAAACAGTTCGCCGAGGCAGCGCCGTTCTTGCCGTTTATGGAGAAGATCGCCGCGTACGAGGAGTCGCGTCATCGGCTCGATACCATTGACCCCCCCAATATCGCGGACGAGATCATGGCGCTCAAGAAGCAACTCGAGGCGACGCGCAAAAAGCTGGAAGCCGAACTAGTGACCGTCGCGGGAAAGACCACGAATCTGCCGTCCAAAGCAATCGCCAATCGCGCGGTTCGGTTGGCCGGTCGACTGCAAGGCCTCTTCAATCGCTGGTTTGGATTTTACAACGGCTATGATCCGCTCTTCACCTGGTGGGTCAGCGAGCCGCATAAGGTTTTCGACGCCGACCTGACATCCTACATCACGTTTCTCAAGGAGAAGGTCGTCGGGATCAAGCCGGGCGACGATTCCACCATCGTCGGCGACCCCATCGGACGCGACGCCCTGCTCAGCGCGCTCGAAGATGAGATGATCCCTTACACTCCCGAAGAGCTCGTGGAGATCGCAAATAAGGAGATGGCGTGGTGCGAGAAAGAGATGCGCAAGGCAAGCAATGAGATGGGTTTTGGCGACGACTGGCACAAGGCTCTGGAGAAGGTGAAGACCCTGCACGTGGAGCCGGGCAAACAGCCTGAGCTGATCAAGCGACTGGCTCTGGAGGCGATCGAGTTTGTGGAGAAACGCGATCTCGTAACGATTCCGCCGCTGGCAAAAGATACCTGGCGCATGTCCATGATGAGCGCAGAGGCGCAGATGGTCAATCCGTTCTTCCTGGGCGGCGAGCAGATACAGGTCTCCTTCCCTACCAACACCATGCCGCAGGACAAGAAGTTGATGAGCCTGCGCGGCAACAACATCCACTTCGCGCATGCCACCGTTCAGCACGAATTGATCCCCGGGCACCACCTGCAAGGGTTCATGCAAGAGCGCTATCGCACCTACCGGGCGCCGTTTTCGACTCCATTCTGGATTGAGGGATGGGCGCTCTATTGGGAACTGATTCTCTTCGACAAAGGATTTGCCGATACCCCCGAGAGCCGGGTCGGAATGCTCTTCTGGCGGATGCATCGGTGCGCGCGCATCATCTTCTCACTGCAGTTCCACCTCGGCAAGATGACGCCGGAGCAGTGTGTCGATTATCTGGTCGAACGGGTCGGCCACGAGCGAGAGAACGCAGCCGGTGAGGTTCGACGCAGCTTCCTTGGGACGTACTCACCGCTATATCAGGCTGCGTATCTGCTGGGTGGATTGCAGATCCGCTCGCTTCGGCATGAACTGGTGGACAGCGGCAAGATGAAAGAACGCGACTTCCATGACGCCATTCTCAAGGAGAACTCCATGCCCATCGAGATAGTCCGCGCGAGCCTGACCGGGGCCAAATTGACCAAAGATTGGAAGGCAGTCTGGCGATTCTACGATAATCAGTAGAAAAATGGAATGAGAGATTTTCTTTCATTTCATTTTCATTCTTGCACTGCATTCTGAACTCAAATCGGAACTCACGACCGAAAAGAGGGCATTTTCAACATGAAATCTATTCTCATCTCTAAGCGAATGGCCGTTTTGATTGGGCTGATCGCATCTCCGGTGGCGCTGGCAGGGGTCATTATTCCCCTGCGATCCTACAGCCAGGGGGCGCTCTCCTCGCTAACGCGTCAGCGCACCAGCGGAGTCGCCAGCAGGTACAAATCTGAAGTGAAGATCGAGGAGAAAGACGGCGTCCGCGAGATCACCTGCAATGGAATTCCGGATCATACAATTGGGCAGTTTACGGGTGCGGGCAACCCGAACCCGATGTCACCACAGGATTACCACTACAAGGTTCCGATCTCCCCTGAACCTTCACGCGACTCCGTCACGACCCAACCCTATAGCGCCAGACAACAAAAAGGCATCGCAGACCGGTCGACATACCTCGCAGATTTCATCGCGCAATGTCAGATCGACTGGCCCAAAAACCGGATGATGAACATCATCGCGCATGGTCACAGTGTGCCGGCGGGATACCACAAAACTCCCGAGGTGAAGCCCTTCGACTCTTATCCACACCTGCTGCATGCCGGGCTGAAACAGAAATTCCCGCACGCCGTGATCAATGTATTCGTAACTGCCATTGGCGGGGAGAATGCCGAAAGCGGCGCGAATCGATTTGAGCAGGACGTCCTCAGCCACCGGCCCGATGTGGTGTTGATCGACTATTCGTTAAATGATCGCGGTCTGGGTCTGGAGCGTGCTGGCAAGGCATGGCGCAAGATGATTGAGCTTGCGCAGGCTAAGCGGGTGAAGGTAATCCTACTCACACCCACCCCGGATCAGAGCGTAAAGTGGGATGATCCGAATGATCCGCTCGGGCAGCACGCGGCGCAGGTTCGAGCATTGGCGGCGGAGTATCACACGGGATTGGTCGACAGTCTGGCGGC
>JBDUAM010000400.1:0-1926 GCA_040004655.1 Chthonomonadales bacterium
ACGGATACGATCAAGGCAATTCCATCAGTGGGTACATCAATGGCTCAAGCATTGGGGCCATTACGCTGGGTGGCGGCGTTTGGTATGCGGCCATGACCGGGGGTGGAGTGTTTGGATCCATCTTTTTGAACGGTCCAAACTACTCTGTGGGTGGGTCGAGTGCCAGCTTTTTTATCGTGGACTCGGGCGGAGGTATCGTCGGCACTGGCTCGCTGAGCAACATCCCAACGGATGACCCTGGATGGGCTACATACTTTGCAAACAATGGGCTTCGCCATCCACCTGGTTTCAGTGGGCTGCTTGCCCTTTCTGCTAGCTCGGGCGTGTACTACGCCTGCACTCCCCTTTCAAACGGCGCTACATGCTTTGGGCCTGGCACCAGCATATTCACGATCACAAGCCCATAACACAGCTCGGACTAGCTGCGAATAATCGGTATTGGTGCACCGGTCCGGAAAGTGAAGCTACGCGACCAGGCGGCACCATTGACGGTGCCATAGATGACAACATCGTACTCACTGTTTTCCCTCAAAAATGACTTGGGAACGATAACGCCCTCGTTCTCACGAATCGCCTTGTCGCTCACTGTCCACCATCCGGGCTTCGTCGCATCCCAAAGCTCAATTGGTACCCCTGCGCCGCCCTTGAGCGTCAAGGACGCATTCGTCAACACCAACTTTTCATCGGCGTTTGCAAACACGGCAATCGGTGTTCCATTGAAATTTGGAACGTAACTTAAATTAACCAGATTTGATGCTGGCGGTGCGGAAATGTAGATGACGTTGGTTTGGCCATAAGGAATCCATTGCGGAAGTGCTGCGGTAGTATTTGCACATGGATACGTGATAACTGTTCCCTGAACGGTCCGCCGCTCCTGCGGGTTCCCAAATACTGCTTTGATCGTTCGAATGATTCCTAGTTGACGAACATAGTAGCTTCCAACTTCAGAATACGGCCGCATCACTGTTAGCAGGCTGCTTGCATCGGACATTGCAACCTGTGCTGCCCATGATCCAACGTTTGTGCGTTCAGTTTGGTCCGTAGATGTTTCATTCAGTGCAAATCCCGCCACCATACTGGCGTTCACATTGCCGATAGAGTCCGGCATCGAATAGCCAGCGTTTCGAGCCGCTTTAACGTTGTCGCCCAGAGCAGGAGTTGGACCACCACCCACGAAACCCGGTGCTCCTGTCCATTGCACGTTTGCAGCGGTATCAAGCACACTGTTTTGCGCCAAGGCCGGAATGCCACAAGCTGTGCGGGCGGCATTTAACGTCCTAACGTACCCTGCCTGTTCGTTACCTGCGTACGCGACTCTGCCAAGATTTCCGGGTGTTGGGGCATTGCCAGCGTTGATGATGCTTAGCCCAGCTACGCTCAACTGAACGTTGTTGTAGACCGTCCCCTGGAAGGCCAAAGATCCGATCTGTAGAAAATTCGTCCCTGGGTCAAAGGAAGTTGGTGCAGGAGCGCCGCCGCGAATGCTCACATTGGAGTAAGCATTGATTTGCACGGCAACATTTTTGTAAATCGTGCCGCCTACCGAGACTGATTCAAGCGTAAGCACATTCGTCGACGGGTCAAACGCATCAACGGCATACACACTGAGCGAAGCAGAAGCAATAGCTGCCAATACAAATGCGTGCCAGAAAAAGGAGGAGTTTGTTTTCATCTATCTGAATCCCTGAGGTTAGTGTCTGCTATAGATTCAACGTCTTAGGAAGCGATTCCGATGGCAGTCTTGAAGACTTTTTTTACGACTCGATCTGCCAGCCTGTTTGATGCTAGTTGGGTTGATGTGCAACCCTGCGAATCACCATAGTTTGCCACATATAGATTCATCGTCTATGGATTTATAGTGCTACCAAATGGAGACTCCCCGCATGGGGAAGTCGCTATCCAAACTGCAAAGCAAAGAGGACGCAC
>JBDUAM010000384.1:0-1925 GCA_040004655.1 Chthonomonadales bacterium
CGCCGTATAAGAGTTCAGCGGAAGATTCAGAAATCATGGCCTATGGTAATCGTTCCGTTTGCAATAATTTGCATGGCTACTATTTATCATTATTACTTCAAAGGTCTTGACCTGATGATAACTGAGTGCTGCTTACTTTTATTGGTTATCGCTATATTGTTTAGTTCGCCACGAAGAATCATTGAACGCACCGTAACACAATTAATTAAGGTAAGTAACGAAGAATCGATTGCCGAACTCATTAAGTGTTTCGATTTGCCGCTCAAGCCGGAGACAAAATTGGCAGTCCAAGTACGATTGTGCGAGTTGCTTCCGATTATAACAGCACACCAATATCATAGTTTACCGGACACTCAATTGCGGTTTCTTCGCAAGCGCCTGACAAAGGACGTTGCAATGTTCGCGGAGAATCAGGACTTCACGTTTGCAGACATTGATGTCGCCGCAAGGGTTGGAACGTTTACGGAACTAAACGCCTTGAAGTTGCTCGCGAAATCAAAATATCAGAATGAAGATGAAAAAACAGTTGTTGAATATGCACAATTGCGGTGTGACGAAATGGAAGTACGATTTCGAAATGCCTCAAACAAGTTCATGCTCCTCCGACCCTCCCAACCCGACCAGGACCTACTTCGCCCAGCCTCTTCCCCTGGAGTTGAGGACACGGATCATCTCTTACGCCCCGCAGACGCTGAAACCGCAATTGTCACCAATCCTCAAGAGGATGGGTAAAATCTTGTATGGAACCGAACGAACAACAGGCAACCGGTCATGTCATCTCCATCGACTTACCGTTGGCGTCACCCAAACCCGTCGACCTGATCATGCAGATCGAGATATACAATCGCGAGGTCAATCTCCACCGATTCCGTGCGTATGTTGGCGTTACTTTCGCGTTTGTTGTCTTCATGGTCGTCTCGTACTTCTTGTTTCTTGCTGGTGAGCCACCCAGTACTTTCATGTTCTTTTTCTTTGCTGGTGTATTTGCCGTGCCGTATTTGATTGCACGGTCGAGCAAAGCGATGAACGAATCTCTCCGCAAGATTGCTAATACGGACGACTTGAATGCACTTGGTCCCCTGATCGACTGCTCTAACTCCGTTATGAGTCGATCCGCCATGAAGATGGTCCGGAAACGAATTTCTGCCCTATTACCGATGTTAAAATATTCTGATCGATACCTTTTGACAAAAGGTCAACGAGCCACTCTCCGGTCCCGCCTGTCTTTGATCAGCCACCCTACACTTCCAGATGGTGAAGAGCAGTACCTTGCGCTTCTAATTGCATTATCACAAATTGGCGATGAGACGGATCTTGCGGTAGTTCGCAGACTCGCCGTGATAAAAATGCCATTACCGGCCATAAGGCGTATTTCACAGGCGGCCGCCGAGTGTGCCGAAATGATCGAGGCGAGGCTTGAGGCCAACCGCGATTCCGATCGACTACTGCGCCCCGCCGCCGAGCCACTGGATAATTTGCTGCGTCCGGCGACATCTGGAATTGTGGAAGCGCACGCGTTGCTTCGTCCGGCAGAGCGAGTAACCCATGACTGATTTCACGTTCAACCCGGAACCGGAAGTGGCGCCTATGGGTCAAAGCGCAATCGCCAGAATCATTAACAGACTGCACATCGCTCATGCAGTAATGTTCGTGTCGACCTTTTTGACCATCTTCGCCCTCGAATATGCCTACATCGACTACTCTGACAGCCGAGACGATACCATGTTGTACATCCCGGTAGTCTGCGGCATAATCCTGTTGATTGAACTGGCGGCCTACATCGGGCTTCGGATTGGCATTAGTCGATTTGCGGCAAAGATCGTTCGCGATGCGCAACCCGAGTCAATTGGATTGGTCCTCGATTGCCTCGATCTTCCCACCTCTCGACACACCACACACATGCTCGACGCCAAAGTACTTTCGCT
>JBDUAM010000051.1:0-6372 GCA_040004655.1 Chthonomonadales bacterium
ATTCGGCTCTCCCAGTACTCCCAGTTGGTGTCTTTCCAGAAGGTCTCCCAGTCTGGAATGAAGCCTTCGCCGTCGACCAGGTAGCACGGAGCTTTCCAGCCTTTGGGTGTGTAGTTCACGGTCGACCACGGTGCACACGGAAGTTCGCGCATGCCGGCAGCAAATTCCAGGAAGTAGGGGGTCGCATTGATTTTGTACTTCGGCGAGAATTCGCGAATGGCCTTGAACTTCTCGTGGATCTGATCAATTGTAAGGAATACGTTTGCTTCGACGCTCTCGTACTCGTAGCCCGGGGAGACGAGACTTCCATCGGCCTTAAGTTCTTCAACCATTTTGCACAACTCTTCGACTTCGCCCACGGCGGTCTCTTTGAAGACTGTCGTGTTGATCATGACCGTATAGCCGCGTTTCTTGGCTTCTTTGATCATCTCTACAGCCTTCTTAAAGACACCCTCTTTGGCGCAGACATAGTCGTGTGTCGCCTGCATGCCGTCGAGGTGGATCATCAGGAAGAACTGATTATGCGGCGGAATGACATCAAAAACCTTGGTGTCGAGCTTGAGGGCATTTGTGCAGCAGAGGATGTATTTCCCTCGCGCAATGAGGCCGTCAACCAGCTCCTTCAGTTCCGGATAGAGGGTCGGTTCGCCGCCGCAGATGTTCACGATCGGGGCGCCGCAGTCATCTACCGCCTTGAAGAGCTGTTCTACGGGCAGTCGATCTTTCAATTTGCCCGTGTGTCGCTCTACAGAACATCCGATACAGGCAAGGTTGCATGTGTATAGCGGTTCGAGCATGATGACAGTAGGGTAGCGCTTCTGCCCCTCTTTCGCCATCTTATTTCTATGCTTCATCTGCGCCATGGTGAAGCCTATTGGAAACCGCATTACGTCCTCCTACTGCTGAAGCTGGCCGACTCAACCGGCCAGCAAAGTTGATTGCATCTATCAAACAGCGTAATCATTATTTCGATTACGTTTATTGAACTGTGTTTATCTTTGAAGCTTTCAATTCTGCTACTTACTCGTGTTTAGCTCGAACGCTCATATATTGACCCATTGCCCAGAGCGGGAAGTAGTGTCGGTAGAGATGGTAGCGCAGATAGAATACCTTAGGGAATCCAGTGCCCGTAAACCACGCCTCGTCCCAGGTGCCGTCAGATCGCTGTTGTTTCAGTAAATACGCAAGGCCTTTTTGAACTTCCGCAGAGCTCGAGTCGCCCGCGTTGATCAATCCCATCAGAGCCCAGGATGTTTGCGAAGCAGTACTCGGACCCATGCCCTTGTACTGATCGGAATCATCATACGATTGGCATGTTTCGCCCCAGCCACCGTCTTCGTTCTGAACGGACTTCAGCCACTCCACACCGCGCCTTGCCGTCTTACGTTTCATGTCGTAACCGATTCGGTTGAGACCGCGAAGCACTTGCCAGGTTCCATAAATATAGTTCACGCCCCACCGACCAAACCATGATCCATCGGACTGCTGGTCTTTCTTCACAAAAGCGATTGCCTTCTTCACGCGCGGATCGTGCTGGTCAAAGCCAAAGTAGCTGAGCATCTCCAGTGTTCGCGTGGTAATGTCGGCGGTACTCGGGTCGAGCATAGCGTTGTGGTCAGCAAACGGGATCGACTGGAAGAGCATCTTGTCAGTATCCCGATCAAATGATGCCCAACCGCCGTCTTTGTTCTGCATCCCAAACGTCCAGTCGAGGCCACGCTGCATCGCGTCGCGCACTCGTGTGGGCGATTCCGTGTAGGGTTCACCATTCATGCAGTAGGTTTTGTAGAGCGCCATCAACACCATAATCGTGTCGTCCACATCCGGATAGAATTCGTTTTCGTACTCAAAGAACCATCCGCCAGGTTCAACATTCGGGGTCTTAACGGCCCAGTCGGCTTTCGTAGTCGTCTGCTTGGCGAGAAGCCACTCCGCACCTTTTCGGATGGACGGATGATGTGCCGGGAGCCCACTGTCTATGAGCGAATTAATCGCGATAGCGGTATCCCAAACCGGAGAGAGGCAGGGCTGCACACGCATCTCGTCACCGCTCTGGATTTCGAAGCGGGCGAGTTCGCGCAATTCATGCTGCACGGCAGGATGTGAATCCTCGTATCCCAGGCATTTGTAGGCCATCACCGCGTGGGTCATGGCAGGGAAGATAGCTCCAAGTCCCCCGGAATCTTTCTGGTGATCCAGCAGCCACTTTTCGGCCGTCTTGAGGGCCTTGGTTCGGAGAGTTTTGTTTTTGCGTTTGTCATACACCTTCAGCGCGATATCCGCCGCCAGGAAGGCGTTCTTCCAGCTCAGCTTTTTGGGATCCCACGGCAATCGCAGATGCTTTCCACTCGTGCCACCGACAAAAAGTTCGTCGATGTAGGCCGATTCTGGAACAATTACCTGTGGACGCGCATCATTAATAATGGCGAGCGGGATGAGAATGGCGCGAGACCACGAAGACATCTCATAAATATTGAAATAGAACCAGTTGGGAACGATGAAAACTTCCGGCGGAATGGTTGGCACGCCTGCCCACTCATACTGGTCAAAGATGGAGAGGTAAAGCTTTGTGAAGGTGTTGCATCGGGTGACGCCGCCGAGATTTAAAATGCACTCGCGGAGTTTCGACATAAAGGGTTCATCGGGACCGTGACCAGCCAGCTTGCACGCAAAGTAGGCCTTTACGGAGGCGCTGACATCGGATGGCCCACCAGGAAACATGGGGAATCCGCCATCATCGTTTCGCCAGTGCCGAATGACATAATTTGTGAGTTTTTGTAATTTTGATTTATCTGGATCCCCCAGAAATTGGAGAAGCAGCACATACTCGGTTTCGAGAATGGTGTCGCCTTCGAGCTCGCCGACCCAGTGCCCGTCGGGCTTCTGCTGATCGAGCAGCCACTGCTGCGCGTCCAACATTGCGGCCTTAATCTGGTCGGCGGAGGGATGCACCGAATCAAGTCGGCTCGCTCCCGGTATCTTCGTCAGGGGTTCAGCGATCATCTTTTCTCATTGTGATTCTTAATGCAACTGGAAATCGTTGGTCAAGTATCGTGATTAGTTTCACGATCTCTTTAACTGACGATTTTACAACTCAGAAGTCTTCAATTACTTTGTAATATCATCTGGGCCAGTAATACTGGAGCCCGGGTCGTAGGCAAACGGCGATATGATATTAAGTCGTTTAAGTTCAGCAACCAGCTTAGAAGCTTCATTTAAAATGATGCGTGAAAGCTCACTTACTTCATGGTCGCCGCGCTTAGATATCTGTTCTGCTGCCGCGCAGATGGAGGCGATATTGCCGATAAGACCATCTTCATTTACGAGCGCTCCAAGGAGACTTACATCCAGATGCGCGGACGCCAGATCAGCGGGTGCCACGGATACTGGCTCAACGTAAGTGCCATCCTCCGTCGCGACTTCTATTTCGATCTCCCGCATTTCACGGGCAACGGCCTTGTAAAGCGGCGTCTCCTCCATGTCCTTCTCTTCCGACACACCGTAATCAAGCCGGTTTGTGCCGTAGAACATGGGGTCTGTAGTTGCGTAGTTCACAAACATCAACGCGATAAACTTCTGAAAGACGTTGCGATCAAACAGATACTTTCGGCTGTAGTTCGAGTCGTCTGTCACACTGTCCAGCACATCTCCAAATAGGGACGCGATGAACTGCCGTGCAGGCTGCTGGCTCAACGCCGTCACTTGATCCGCCTTTCGGAATTCGTAGCGGTATAGAGGCTCACTGCCGTCTTCATGCCCCTCCTCTTTTGCTACGGACCCAAAGACATTCAGTTTCATCATGTTATCGAGATTGCGTCGCGGATAGCCACGATGCACAATGTCGAGCGCATACGCCTTGAATTCATTCAAGTCGGTACCCAGGAAGTGCGCGCGCTTGGCGGCAATGCGTTCCTGCAGTTCCGACAATCTTCGTACGAGCTTTAGGCGAGAATCGTTGATCATATCCATCAACTCTTTTCGCATGACATCATCATCTGGATAGTACTCTAACGTTTCGTACGTTGTACGGATGATGGCAAAGTCATTTAACCCGTCTTCAAGGCACGGATAGGCGATTCCCAGGTGCAAATCGTTGGGGATATTCTCCACCGTATCTGCATTTCGAATGCCGGATTCGAGAGTGACAAGGGCATAAAAGCGATTGTTCGTGGCCAGACTCTTGATAAGGGCGACGCGTCGATTATCGTTGCCAGATGGAGTGCTCAATTGCAAACAGTTACCATTTCATTTTTTGAGTTTTAGCCAGGCAAATGGCGATTTTTCATTATACCTCGTGTTGAGAATTCACGAGAGGAATTGTACAGTTCATGAATAGCCCGGAGACCGACCCGTTTTCAACAATGTGCTGATTTACGATAATTCGATATCGTTGACGAGGCCATGTTTGCCAGTGCAAAGTATAATGGCAGGGAATACCCTTCGCAACGGTTAATTTCAAAACTACACAACCTGCTGTTGAAACGAAAAATGAACTTGCCGACCTCTGCCCTCATAAACATCATTGTTCCCGTCTACAATGGCGAAAGATATCTCTCGCAGACCGTTGAATCTGTATTGAAACAGTCGCGCTCAGACTGGCGACTCCTGCTTGTAGACGATGGGTCAACCGATACCACGCCGCAGCTCGCAAAAGAGTTTGCCGAATCCGACCCGAGGATCTCCGTAATCATTCAAGAGAACAGGGGTCTAAGCGCCGCCCGAAACACTGGAATCAAGACTCTGACAGCCGACTGTGAATACGTCGCGTTTCTAGATGCCGACGACCTCTGGAAACCTGAATTCCTTCAGACACTTATTATCGCGTTGGAGAGAGACCCGGCAGCCGTGGGAATTCATTGCGTTCCGAGTTATATTGACGCGGACGGTAATCCCACAATCGATTCTATTCTGGATGAGCGCGTGTTAACGCAGCTTCATCCCAAAAGCTTGCGGCACCGTTCGCATATGTCGCGCACTACCTTCTTCGACCTGGTCATTGAAAACTGTATGGTTGTCGGTTCCCAGATTCTGCGGCGAAGTGTTGTGGATGAAGTTGGACTATTCGACGAGGCCGCAAATACCCATGAGGACTGGGATTACTGGGTTCGAGCAGCGAGGCGAGGCAACTTCCTGCGTCGACCCGAAAAACTCATGGTCTACCGGAGGACCGGACAGAGCATGTCGACCGACAAAGCAACCATGGAACGCGGAACGAATAATATTCGCGAAAAAATCAAAGCATCCGAAGAGAACTCTCAAACGCACCGGGAAGAGATTGAGCTTGCGGAGCAGATTGCCATCTATCGGCAGCATGACCGTTGGAGCCAGTGGAGTTTACGCAATCATAAATACATCGGGGCCATCAAACAGTTCAGACAGGCACACAAGGTGGCGGAAATTTGCCGACAAATTGACAGAAAATATCGCAGTGTCCTGAACTCAGCATCTCAGGCGGATATTCCGTAAGCGAAGCATCCTCCTGCAACACGGAAAATCGATAGTCTCCCGCTTCGGCGATTTTGGAGGTCACATCTTCCGGTTTCCAGCCCAACTCGCCCGCAACGCCAAAGTGGTATTCAAACACCAGATTTGGTTTACATCGACGTAGAAAGTTCTGCGCTCCCGCAATTGCGCCCGGTTCATGCCCTTCTACGTCCATCTTCACCATCGCGACCTCGCCCCAATCGGCCTCCAGTGAAAGCGTATCAATCGTCCGCATCGGGATGCGCGTCTCTTCCCAATCACGCATGTCCACTTTTGTAGGATGAAGGCTTGCCGATTCTGAGTGGCCCTTTGCGTTAAAAAACGTAACTTCGCCATCGGACTCGCCTACCGCGCAGATGTGGAGCTCGACATTTGAAAGTCCATTCAGGGCGAACGTGGCAGCAGCCAATTTCGCCGTTTCGGTGATTGGCTCTATGGCGAATAACTTTCGAGACTCATGCAATCCACGTGCGATCACGGAGCTCACGACGCCAATATTTGCGCCGATATCAATCACCGAACCCGGCCGACTGTCAATACGTGAGAGGAGAAAATTCGTCATGCCATGGTTAAAATTGGAGTCCATGGCATTGCCGATAGATGCCCAGTCCCTCAGATCGCCAATGTATTGAACATCTTTCGTTATGGAACCAATAAAATAGGGCCTGGTCTTTTGAAGCCTGCCAAGCAGCAGGCTCGCGAGCCTGCGGGGGAAGTTGCCGGTGCGCTCATAACGCGCACGGATGATTTTGAGAGCAAGTTGTGGTCGACCGATAAGCGGTCGAATCTCAGCGAGGCATCGGTCGAAATCGGGTCGCGTCAACGTCTCATAGCCAGCCATTTGGATTCCTACCTGTCACGACTGCTACGGTCAAATCGCATCTCTGC
>JBDUAM010000074.1:0-6367 GCA_040004655.1 Chthonomonadales bacterium
CCATGATGACCACTCGCAATTCGTAAGATCAAATCTAGGACTTGATTGTAATTTCTCTCACCAGAGAATTTGACTTCCGCTACCGACCTGCCGGCACGTCCCATCGTCTCTCGTAAATCACGATTCTCAACGATTTGCCCGACAGCGGCCACAAAACCGTCCAGATCACCCGGCTTAACCAGTCGACCCGTGACGCCATCAGTCACCTCTTCGCTGATCGCCCCAACGTTCGTGGCAACCACCGGAAGTTGCGCGGCCATGCCCTCCATCACCGCGATCGGCAGGCAATCGCCGAGTGTGGGAAAGATGAATACATCCGCATTCGCATACAACTCCATCAACTTTGGTGCGTTAGAATTAAGTCCGTGATGAATTCTGACGCCTTTCAATCCTCGTGTGTCAACTTCCTCGCGAGTGACAATGTCGAGTTCGCAGTTGCCCCATTTGCCATTCTTAAAAGCCTTCAAAAGAAGCTCGCCACCCTTACGTTTAAAATCGCCGCCGACGAATAATAGGCGGACCGCACCCGATCGCTTTTTCGTTCGATCAAATTCCCATTTCTTGAGATCAATGCCAGGTGGAATGACCGTGATCTTATCACCAGAAATGCCGTAGTCCGATATCAGCGACTGTTTGGCCCAATCACACCAGGTAATCAAATGGCTTGCTGAGGTAAACGTTCGACGATTAAGCCGGTTCTTAAATGCTTCCAGCGCGCCGATTTTGCTCGGTGTCTGATTATAAGCTGCGCCCAGGGTATCTACATTGATTGGCGTCGCATCTAAAGATACAACCGTGGGAATTCGTTTCACCAATCCAGTCGACAACAACGCAGTGACCTGTGTATGAAAAAATAGACCCTCAATCGAATTCCGGGCAACGACCGGCTTCAAGAGTTCGCGTGCGCGAAAGCTCGCTTTCAGGGTCCAGTTGCCCGAGACTATCGGCATCTTCTCGTAACGGTCATCGGCGTGCGGCGGGACTGACATCCAGATTGGTTCGACGTCTTCCCGCAACCCCGTCCATTCGCGCAGATTCTTGTCATGAGTCACGTGACCGAGCGTCTGCTCCATCACAAATCCGATGCGTTTCTTTGTAAGTTGACTCATTACGAAAGCGACTTCCACATTTTTTGGGCGCCACCAATCTCTTTCGCCATACCTTGAAGGTAAAGAAGATTGAATAGGAGGCTGAGTACGGCGATACCAACTTTGCGAAGCCCAATCTTGTCCAGAAGGAGAGGAAGCGGTTTCAGAATGCCAAAAAGAGCGGGCTCAAGGATTGGCCTACCAACGAAGATTTTTGCCATCAGACGTGTAACCGGATTACGGCTTGAAAAGTTCTCTTTGGCGAGTTCCATCGCGGACTTCTCGCCCTTATCCCGCGACATCTGTACGTCACGGACGCCATAAAGAAAAGGGGTGTTCAACCAGGAAGCATAGGTTCTCACGGGTCGATGGTAGCCGTCGGCATCGCCATCAAACCGGAAATGCAAACCATGTTGCGCCAGTCGAAATCCAAGCTCTACATCTTCCTGCCGTTTGAACTCGGAGTCAAATCCGCCGATGGCAATCAGATCGGCGCGATTGACCGAGAAGTTGCCACTGTATAAATTGTTGGGGCCAGCCTGCCATTCTCCTGATCGAAATCTCACGTACTGGTTCTCCAACATGCGGTGTTCCCATGCAATCCAGATAGGAAACCATTCTCCGCGCGGCATCGACTGTGGACCAATGAGCACGATTTTGGGATCGGTGCGGTGCGCTTTCTCATGGAGTTCCAAAAACTGAGGGACGGGTTCAATGTCGTCATCTAGATAGACGATAACTTCGCCGCATGCAGATCGGGCGCCGAAGTTTCGTGCAACTGAGGGACCACTGTTGACCTGTTCTAACAATCGAACACTGAAAGGGAAGACAACAGCTTTTATGGCGGATGAGGTGCCGTCTGTCGAGCCGTCCGAGACAATGATCACCTCGAAGTGAGAAGGCGAGATAGTCTGTTTTACCAGGGCGCCCAGGGTATGAAGGAGGCTCTCTTTGCGGTTATAAGTGGGAATGACAACGCTGAGGTACGGCGTCTCTGCCAGTGGCTGAGAATCAGGCATCCGGGTACTCCTCACCCGGTTCCGGCACCCAATCCGGTCCAGGTATCCACCCATTTCTCTCCGGGGCACGAAGTAGCTTTCTCAACTCTTTAGCGGGGACACCTGCTATCACGGCTTTCCCGGGGAAGGACTTCGTGACAATGGAACCAGAGCCGATCTTCATACAGTTGCCGACTTTAATACCGCCGATGATTTTCACCCCGACGCCACAGTTAACATCGTCACCAATTACAGGTGCACCCGATTCGGTCTGCCCGAGAAGCACACCCTGCGTGATCGTGAAATTTCTGCCAATTACCGACTGGCTGTTAATTAGAATGCCGCCATAGTGATCTACGCGAAGTCCGGCACCAATGGCAACGTCACGGGGAATCTCAATTTGAAGTCGAAAGCGGACCCAGTTGTAGAGGTATTGGTAGTACGCGTCGAGTATCTGGCGAACCACTGGAATTCGGACCGTTCGAACCCATCCGCCATAACGAAACACAACCACTGCCAGCAAACCGGGATGCGTGTAAGCCTGCTTCACGACAAATCGCCAGTATTTAAGGCTACCTACCTTGTAGTGATAGTCGTTATAACGCTGAAGATCAATCTTCAGCATCTGGAGAGGGCCCAGCGATTTCGTAGAGTTAGCTGTGTCCATTATTCGGGCGCCTGAGACATCATCCATATTGGCGCTATTTTGCAACGCCGCCATCACGGGTGGTTGTTGTAACGGCGTTGGCATTGGTCACCACCATTTTGCCTCTATCGGTCTCTTCATAAAGCCGGAACTTCTTGTCAATACCAAACTTGTTAGCCTCTCGAATTCCCTTCCAGAGGAATCGGCCATAGAGGTCTTTCTTCAACTTGCCTGTTGTGACAAACGATTTAGCTTCACGCGCCCATGATCGCAACATCAACTTGGTTAACATGAGCAGCGCCGTAGAATCGCCACAGCGAACGTGTTTCCAGTAGAATGCCCCATCGCCGATTCCGTAGTTCTGCATGGTGACTGGCCACTGTTCGGGAAGTCGCGTGCCGTAGTGATCTGCTTTTACATCAGGAGCTAACAAAACCGTGGAGCCAAATCGAAACGTACGATATGCAAAGTCATAATCTTGAGCGGATCGCAAGGGACCGCCTCCGCCAAGCGCCTCGTCAAACCCCTTCACCAGATCGGTAATGGATCGACGAATCGCCATGTTGGCACCCATTCCGATCACACGAAACTTCGAGGTCTTGCCGAGCTTTTCTCGGATACGAAACTCTAGATCTGGGACAATGATCTTATGGGCAATTGCATCTTCCAAGAGACTCGCCGGTTTCAACACCTGACCATAAAGTAGGGAGACATCGGGATCTTGATTAAATTCCGCCGCAATTTGCGAGAGCCAGTTTTTTGGAACGATACAGTCATCATCGGTAAACGCGACAATCTCACCATCAGAGACTTTTATGCCGGAGTTATAAGCCCGAGATAGACCCGCTTTTTCTAGAAAATGGTAATTGATCGGGCATTGCGTCGCGAACTTCTGTGCCAATTCGTCCGTGATCTGCTTCGTAAGCTCATTGGTGCTCTGATCCATGATGTGAACATCGTAATCTGGATAGTCGCAGCCTGCAATACTTACAATAGCTTCACCGACGGTCTCCGGCCGATCCCTGGTACACACGACGACGGATATCTTCATCCGATTAAGCGCCCTTTCGGTCTTCTGAATCCATTAGTTAAACCGCTCTTTCAGAGGATTAATCGTCGGACGGTCACGGAAAGATGCAGTCTCATCAATACGGCCCTCATCTTCAGGTGATGGCGCTTCATCGGGTTTCTTGTACAGTTTTGGTAAAATCGAGAGTACACCCATGAACGATCCGGTCATGATTACAATTCGATAGTTGACCATAGCCATATCAAATTTACCAAATGCGAACAACATAATAGGCGCGACAATGCCGAGCGAACCAATGGTCTGTAAAATTGGATCTTGGACCGCTTTCAAAATTTGGACGCCCTTGATACAGACGGTTGCAAGCAACATCATGAAGCAGAGAAACCCGATGTGCCCGATCCTCATCCAGATCCACATGATGGAGTTGTGGGGCAGATAGCGCAGAAGTTCGTCAAAATTTTCGACGCCAGGCTGGTAGACTAACATGTCATACGGTTTGCCGTAACCAATGCCAATGAACGGACTTCGGTCACGGGTAGCCTTTAAGTTGATGTTTTCGGCCAACCGGTAGTAGTCTGAACTGGCGTCGCGCTCATTTGGGTCTGAGTTAGATCGAATAGCACGCGCAGGGAGAGCCCACGGCCCATTTCCATTCCAGGCCACCAGCAGGTAGATAATATTGAAGATTGTAAAACCTATTAGAAATCGCTTGACCGTCGTCTTTCGCTTTTCGAGAACATGATAAAGTATCGGCATGAGCGGAATGAAAGCCATGATGAACGCAGCGATACCTGATCGGCGCTGATTCTGCAATGCGACGAAGATTCCTATTGGGGAGAGTATGAGAGATATCCACTTCATTTTCGTGTCAGATTTGCTCAGCCACGCCACGACAGCGATGAAAAGGATGACGTTGAAGAATAGACTCTCTTCGTGCATGAGAACGCCCTGGTCTGTAATGACGGACATTTGCGCATATGCATTGATTCCAACAAACGCCTTTAAGCCAATACCAATAATCGCGCACCAGAGTAACGGAAAGACGTCCTTGCGTTCCTTGATGAGGTTTGCACCCATCAGGTAAGCAAAAAACATGTGAAACTGGGAACGAACTTCCCAGAGTGCCATCTGTGCATCGCCACTCGTGGCGATCCCTCGAATCAGTCCAAACACAACCATCGCCATGTAGGCCGCAAACCAGGGGAAAAAGGCGCCTTTTTCCACGCGGAAGTCTCGCGCGGAGATTGCTTTAACAATCCAGACAACCATTGTGAGAACGATGATAGCCTCGGCGATACTAAACTTGAATAGCCCAAGTGCGGACGATCCAAATTGACCCCCGAGGTTATTTAGATTCCAGAAAAAAGGCACATTGGAGGTCAGTATGAGGCTATTTGCCCCGTACCCATTCGTAACCCCTTCGAAGAGCATAGTGCCAAAAAAGACAAAATAGAAGCCAACCTTGGGTGAATTCCAGATCAAAACAGGGATTGCAATAACAACGAGAATTCCGATGCCAACATATAGGCCAAATTCCCATGTCATTCCAAAGTTATAAATCGCGCCAATAATGCCGATGATCAACACAGTCGTGAAGACCAATGCGGACATCAACATGGCGTTGCGCGTTTTACTTTGTCTCTGAAGTTCGAATATGTCCGGGTAATTCATTCATGTTATCCGAAACGACTTTTCGGACCCTTCTAGCCTATTTTACCGTAAAGCTTGCACTACTCAACGATTTGGGTTCGAGTAATCGTCCATTGGATGGATAGGTTTGTGACACCCATTCACCCACAGCCATTAATATCCGGCTTTGATATAAGACCACCCGCCCTCTTGCTTCAGTACGACTTCGGTGACTCCTGATGGAACGGTGGTTGTAAAAGTCGGCAGATCTTCCTTCTTGACCATTTTTCGGCGCATCGTGTTTTCGCAGGCCGCCAGAATGACTCCCTTATCAGATGCCGCTTTAAGTCGATCCACCAACGCAGCCTCTTTCGTAAGGAGCATGGAAAGCCCCTTGCCATGGCATACGAGTTCGATCTTTATTCCTTTGACCGAGTCTTCCTTCTGCAAATTCTCTACATTGTTCATGATCGACTGCCATGTCTCGATTCCATCCACGTTTACTTCAAAGACCACCTGGTGCTTCTTTGCAACTTCCGCTCGAACCAGACTGCTCCCTGCCGCCATCATTCCAATTGCAATCGCTCCGACAATCGCAAGAGCCCAACTAAAATTTGCTGTTCGATTCATTCCTGAGTACCTTTCATATGGCGATTTCCATCAGGTTGTTCCGAAGGTCCGAAACGACTAATGGTCCGTTAATGCCGATTAAATAAAATGTCACTACATCATGACATATCATCTGGGATCAGTAGGATGTAATGATTTTTTTCACCTACCTGGCCGCGGCGGTTTTGCTGTCCGAGTGTATTCGATTTGCCGTCTCAAGGAGGGCAACATACCGACTTAAGTAACGTGCTGCACTAATCTTTCTGCATCTGATTGAGTAGAGGGACGGTTCGCTGGCGCGTAACGCGTCAAGCGCCGGAATCAACCCGACCACCAAGCTGCACACGAGCGTGACGCACAACGCGAA
>JBDUAM010000473.1:0-21373 GCA_040004655.1 Chthonomonadales bacterium
ATCCAATGAATGTTGCCAACACGGCCATCGATTCGGAGCGGTTTATCAATCGACGGGCGGAGATCTACTGGAGGCTTCGCGAGCGGTTTCAATCCGGTGAGATCAGTCTGCCTGAGAATCGGCAGATGGCGGATGAACTGGCGTCGCTGCGGTATGACATTGCGTCCAACGGCAAGATCAAGATGGAGAGCAAGGACGATATGAAGAAGCGCGGGGTCGGATCGCCAGACATCGCCGATATGCTCGCGATGCTGTTTGATCCATTCAACGAGCCGCTGTTGGAGACCCGGGAGCTTCGGGAGTGGCGCGGTCAACCGGGTCCGGCGACAAAACTGATCGCAGAGATGGAGTTGGCCATACCCGCGTGATATCAGGTGCGATGTTCTGCTACACTCTATCGTATGGAAATAGTAATTCCAATGATTGATGTCGCACTCAAATTTTGTGTCAGGAGACTCGCAATATGAACCCGGATGAATTGCTCAATCTGCCCGAATACTATACCGACTCGGTCAATTTCATGACCAACATCTACGGCTTTACGCTGGAATTTGGCGTGATGCAGCAGCAGGATGATCCGCCACGACAGCTCGTACGGATCAAAATGAGCCCACAGCATGCAAAGATAATGAGCCTTTTGCTGCGAAAGAACGTAACGGAATACGAGCGCCGAATCGGCACGATCATTCTGCCGGACGGGCTATACAACGACCTTGGAATCAACGACGAGTAGTCGATTTCCGTTGACGTAGATCAGACGATTAGTTGAATTGAGAGGCCGCACCCGATACCGGGGTGCGGTCTTTTCTTGCGCCAGATGGAGAGGAGAAAATGCCGATGATAGAGCGTGCGCCCGTGCTGGAACCGCCCCTTGAGGAGCGATTTCGGGAAGAGATGACCGCCTGGGACAGCATTCTGAAGAGCGTGTTTCGGCTGCCGCCATACAATCCGGATGACCTGATTCAGAAGCAGGGAATAGATGTCTACGACCGGATGATGCAGGACCCGCAGGTGCGCGCCTCTATCAACACCAAGCGGTACGCGCTGCTGGCCAGACCGTGGCAGGTTCTGCCCGCCGATGCTCCACCGGAGCGCCGGGCAGACGCGGAGGAAGCGCGAAGATTTGTGGATTCGGCATTGCGGTCGTTGCGGGGTCCGAACGGGAGCCTGCGCGACCTGCGAGTTTCGCTGTTTGAGATGATGTCGGCATTCTATCGCGGTTTCTCCCTCGCCGAGCTGATCTGGCGGATAGAGTCCGACGGTGAGTGGCGCGGCAAAGCAGTCCCGGACATGTTGAAGTTCAAGAATCCGAAGCAGATCGGGTTTGAAGTCGACGATTTTCTCAACGTGGAAGCGATCACCAGTTGGACGCCAGGTCGAGGCTTGATTCGCGTGCCTCGGCAGAAGGTGCTGCTCTTCATTCACAACCAGCGGGACGATCTGCCGTATGGCGAGAGCGACCTGCGCGCGGTTTACCTGAACTACTGGAGCAAGCAGTCGATCATCAAGTTCTGGAATCTGCGATTGCAGAAGTTCGGGATTCCGTTTGCTTTTGCAAATATGTCCAATGGGCAGGACGTGGCGGCGCAGGCGATTGCCAAAATTCTGCGCGAGATGCAGCAGGAGTCGAGCGCGGTATTTCCCATGAACGTGAAGCCAGAGTTGCTGCAAACGGCCAGCGATGGCGGCGACGCATTCCTCGGTGCGCTGGAGTGGCACAACCAGCAGATCGCGCTCGGGGTCCTGTTGCAAACATTAACTTCAGGCGAGCCGAAGAGGAGTGGATCGCTGGCTCTGGGCAAGGTGCATTTTGATATTCTGCTCTACGCTCTGGAGTGCATGAAGCAGGACGTGGAGGCGGCGATCAATTCGCAGCTTGTGCGGCCCATGATCGACTTCAATTTTGGGCACGGGCTCTACCCGAAGTTCACGCTGGGAAACGTTGATGAGAAGGACATCGGGCAGTTGGCGAGCGTGGTCGATGTGCTGCTGAAGCATGGCGTCGCGGATGCGAAAGAGCCGACCATTCGGGAGATGTTCAACTTGCCGCCGATGCCGGAAGGGAGTCTGTGATGGCAATGGTCGAGAGGAAGTGCCTGCTGTTTGAGGCAGGCGAATATGCGGACAAGGGTCTCACAGTGACGGAGGCGGATCTGCGGGAGATCGCGGCGAATTCGCCGGCGTCTATTCCCGTGAAGGTGGAGCATCTGAGCGAGTCGCCCTTTGACGGCGCGCTCGGTGAGGTGGTCGGGTTGCAGGTTTCTGGAGGCAAACTCTGGGGATCGCTTCGGCAATCCGGCGCCGCGTGGGAGTTTTTGAAGGGCAGCGGTGCGCGGGCGTTATCGGTCGCGCTCGATATCGCACGCAAGGCGCTGGTGGAGGTTTCGTTTGTCACCCATCCACGGGTGGCGAACGCGCAGGTCTTTTCGGATGGCAGGCTGGTGAGCGTGGAGTTGGATTGGGAGAACGAGGAGGGAAAGATGAGCAGTGTAAAACAGTTTGCGGAGGGGTTGATACAGCACATTCGCGGTGCGGTCGGCGGCGAGAGTGGAGCCATTCAGGAAGAGCGTGATTCCCTGGCGCGGGAGCGAGCGGCGTTGAGTCGGGAGTCGGCGGAGCGTAAGCTGGAGCAGTTTCGGCGGGAGGGGAAGATCCGGCCGACCGAGAAGGCGGTGGGGATTGCCCGCGCTCTCCTTGCCAGCGGGGATGGCGCCGTAGTGACGTTTGGCGAGGAGAAGACGGACCTGCCGTCGCTCTTCGCGGAGTTCGTGGAGGCAAATGGTCCGGTGGTGCCGATGGGCGAGATGATTCCGGCCAACGCTCCCGGCGGCGCAACTCAGAGGCTGATCTGCTTAGCCGAAGAGCGAGCGCGCAAAGAGGGAATCGCCTACCACGCCGCCTTCGCGCAAGAGGCCAGTAGGAATCCGGAGTTGGCACGGGAATCGAGGGCCATGGACGAGTAAACGGAGCAACCCATTCGGCGGTTGAAACCGCGCCTGGTAGAGGCACGAAGTCGCCCTCCGGCGACTCTATTGGTAGTCCGCGCCGGCGGACTTTGTGCCGTCATGAGACGCGAATTTATTCGCCGATGGCGTTGGGCGCAACCTATTCGGCGGTTGAAACCGCGCCTGGTAGAGGCACGAAGTCGCCCTCCGGCGACTCTATTGGCAGTCCGCGCAGGCGGACTTTGTGCCGTCCCGAGACGCGAATTTATTCGCCGAGGGCATTGGGTCGAGCGCAAAGTCCCGATGCCAGTTTTTCAGCATTCGACCTTCAGCGTTCAACTTTCAGACGGCGCCAGCGCTCCGACGGCGTTGTGGTTGTCATTGAGATTTACGACAAGTATGTACGAACCTTCCGACCCGTTATCGCGGGTCTTTTCAATTATTAGGAGAATTAGAATGGCGAAACAGACACCTGTATTACTGAAGACTTTTGCCGCAGATACCGCGCTTGCGAATGCCAATGTCTGCGTGGTCGCCTCGGGGACCAACGCGGGGAATGTCGCGCTGCCGGGTGGGGCGCTGGCGACCAAGTTTGTCGGGGTGGTGCAAGAGGCCGTGCCGGCAAGCAGCAGCACCAACGCGGTGACCGTGGAGATCGCGGGGATCGCGCAGATTCAGACCGACGGATCGGCATCCATCACCTCCGGGGACTACGTGGCCATCGCCAATGCCACCGGCCAGATCAAGTCGGTGACCCCTGCCAGCGGCAGCAATGTACGAGAGTTGGTGGGGATCGCCCTCAGCAGCTCTGCGAATACTGCGGGATTGTTGGTCGATGTGTTGCTTCAGCCGATGGTTTATATCGGAGCTTAGGGTCTTTGAATGGGAGAATGGGAGAGTTTGATTACGATTCTCGTTCTTTTGTTCTCGCGTTGGGGCGGACATGTGTGTTCCTACCGGTCGACCAATTCGTTCGGCACCGTAGGGATGGGTCACAGACCCATCCGTGCCTTCCGCGACGTTTGGTAGAACGCACATGTTAGACGTTGTGGGCGTAGGGACGGGTTTCAAACCCGTCCCTACCGAGTCGACGACGGACGACCTCCGAAAATGGACGCGGTAATTGAGGGAAAATCCGATTTTGTCCTGACAATTAGAAAATACTGACTTCACTCCACACGTTCAACTTTCGGCGCACGGTACATGCGCTCCTGAATGTAAAGAAGAAGGTGGGAACATAGCCACGGTTTATTTGGTAATGAATTACTACTGTATACATTCAAACGAACTTTCCTTCAGAGCGGATCCCATCCATTGAATTCGACCGCCAAATGCAAGATTCTCATCAACTCTTCCGCCGGGGCGCTGCATCACACGTCCGGCCCAGACGAGTTGCGCGCATTAATTTTTGAGCTTGGCCTGAATGCCGAGGTCGTTACGACGGAGTCGCCAGACGAAATGGATTCCATCCTTCGTCAGGTCGTTGCCGATGGTGAGGAGCGGGTCGCGGTGTCTGGTGGCGATGGCACCGTATCGCGCGCAGTTCAGATTCTGGCCAAATCCCAGACTGCGCTGGGCATTCTTCCTCAGGGCACCGCAAACAACTTCGCTAACTCCCTCGGATTGCCGATGGACCTGCGTTCGGCGCTCAAGGCGCTGGATGACGGGATAGTTCGCGATATTGATCTTGGATTTGCGTCAGGCAGGTATTTTACGGAAGCATCTGGAGTGGGCCTGTTCGCCGATGTTCTGTCTGCCTATGGCACAGGTACAAACAAAAATATTATTAAAGGGATTTATGCCATCTGGCAAGTATTCTTCTCTATGAAAGCACGCCGCGTAAAAATCCGAATTGATGGCAAAATGCATACCCAGCGAGCTACGGCGTGCATCATCGCCAATTCCAAACGAATGGGAGAAGGAATCCCGGTAGCCCCGGAAGCGAGATTATCGGACGATCAGCTCGATATCATCATCATCGGCGATCTGACGCGCTGGGAACTCATTCCATATTATCTGGCGTTTCGGGATCAAAAGCAGATGACGTTACCAAAAGTCTGGACAGGTACAGGAAGAGAAATTGTCATTGAAGGACCAGCAAAAATGAAATTCCATATAGATGATCAGGTGGTGGGTGCAACACCGGTTACGGTACGAAGCGCCCCGGCTGCACTGAAAGTACTGGCGCCGAAAAGATGAGTAATAGTAAAGATGAAAAGACGTTGGATCGAGGACAGAAGCCGGGCGACATTCTGCTCTTCCTACATCCAGAGGGTACAAGCCTCGTGATTTCGTGGCTTACGCGTTCGAAATATTATCATGTCGCGATCTGCCAGGATACTTTGCACGTGGTTGAAAGTCGACCGCGCGGCGTAGTCTGCCGCGACCTGCGAACCAAAGAAGGCGGACACACTTTTGTAGTCATTCCGCAATCAAATGGGTCAGGAAAAAAGGCGCTCGACTGGGCAGAAAGCAAAATCGGGGACAAGTACGATTCGATGGATCTTGTTGTCATTCTTTTCGATCGTATATTTACCCACCTTCACATTAATTACAAACCGCCAAAAAACGAATTCTCCTGTGGCGAGTTTGTGGCGACGGCATTTGAAGAGACCGGGTCAAAATTGTTTGCCGACATTAAATCTACGGACGTGGTTCCCGGCGACTTTGAGCGGTTGATACCTTCCGCCAAAGCGACTACCTGAATGGAAATCTATAACTAATGAAAGCGTTTGGCTCGTCCACGTGGCTGCGGTCTCCTTCGGATCGAGAAATCATCCAGAAGTGGACTGTCGGCAGTGGCCAGGGCATGACTTATGGAGTGGATATTCCCGCACCAGCCGACCCCAACAATTTCGAATTCCTGGCATTTGGCGATACGGGCGATTCAAACCCTTCGAGTAGAATGCAGTCGCCGCAAGATGCGGTCGCGGAGCAGCTTACCTCTGATCTGGCCCTGCCGGGTAGCTCGGGCGTTGGCGAGTTTGTTATTCACCTTGGTGACGTCATCTACATGACCGGCGAACGCCGGCTTTACGAGCAGAATTTCTGTCGACCGTACGCTCCCATTATCTGCCCGGAGAGTACTCCAAACGACCTCATCTTTCGGCTCCCTTTTTTCCCCATTCCTGGCAATCACGACTATTACGACCTCGGAGCATGGGTTCAGTGGCTCTCGCACATTCCTGTTTTTAGCGGAGCGATACGCAGAATTTCACGCGAAGTCTTCGGCTTCGCAATACCCGAAGGAGGTTCCGAAAAGGGTCGCGCTTTCATGGAGTCCTTTATCGATTCCAGGGCAGATACCCGCACCGGCGCCCTCCGTTATCAACCCGGAATTCACACGCGATTACCCAATCGATATTATAAATTCAGCGTAGGTTCGGCAGATTTCTTTATGCTCGATTCGAATACGCTCGATGCTCCACCTCCGTCCAAGGTGAACACCATTGCGGAACGAGAAGAGGCAAATCGCCGAATCGCCGCGCTGGAACAGGAGGCTAAAGTCCTGGAATTGAAGCTCAAGGAACTTAGTCGAACAGGTAATTCAAACCAGACAATTGAGGTGCCCCAAGACCCCGCGCCCATCGTGGCACAATCGAAGGAACCAAAACTTGCACAGGCAGCCGCGATTGTTGCGGATGAGGATTCCGACAAAGATTACCTCTCCGAGAAAGCGCTCGACGTTCAGCGCGAGCTTGCGTTGGAGAGGCGGGGACTAAATTATTCTGCCCAGGATTACGATGCACAACAGATTGAATGGTTGCGGGAAGCGGTGGAGGAATCGGTGCGAGAGAGGCCAGACTCATGGCGAATCGTCTGCCTACACCACCCGCTTTTTACAACTATCGGCAACCATTGCGAAGGGCGTGACGTGCGATCCGTGCGTGCCAATTTGCTGAACATGTTTAAAGAGAATGTGCATCTGGTTCTCGCCGGACATTCGCATGCTTTTGAATGGATCAGGTCTGAAGCACTGCCGTCCACGGGGCTGTTCGTATCCGGAGGAGGAGGGCAGATTTCGCTGCGCCGCTCGATATTAGACCCCAAGAAGCTGTTTCGCAATCGCGACCGATACGATGCGCTTCGCAGAAGCGGGGTTTCAGAAGTTGCGGTTGGCGGGCGTGGGCCAGCAGCTGAAGATGGCGAGCGTGGTCCCGTGTATCACTATTTGAAAATCGCGGTCAGCCCTGAATCGCTGATTGTGCGGCCGGTTGGTGTTCGTCGGTTAGATGCCGGTTATCGGCGAGAGAGCGTATTTCCGGCATTTCACGCGGAGGAATTGTCGGCGAAAACCCCTCCTTGGGTCCCGAGGAAACTTTCTGGCGTGGAGATCAAGCGCGGTGTTCGTCCGGTCGCGGTTTGGGAGTCCTGAAGGCTGTATTATCGGCCCAATTGCTGGTGACTCGTACAATCACGTCACGTGGAACGTACGCACAAGCGGATTCTTCACTATCGCTCAGAATGACAGTTTGATAGTATATGGCACCATGTTCAGGCGGACCCATGTGTCCGTCCCGGTCGACGAATTTCTCCGGCACCGTAGGGGTGGGTCTCAGACCCATCCGTGTTCTCCGGAACGTTTGGTAGAATGCACGTGCCAGACGTTGTGGGTGCAGCGGACGGGTTTCAAACCCGGTCCCTACCGAGCCGTCGACTTCATTCCTCGTGGGTGACCGCGCGGACACGTGGGTCCGCGCCCAACGTGTGTTCAAATGCATGCGAAGGACGAATGAAGTACAATACAGACAATTGAAATCATTACTTGACAGACAAGACGATGTGTCAGAATGAGCAGGTGCAGATGAAAAAGTCGATGACTAGATTACGAATTCAAGGTGCACTTTATCTTAGCGTCGGATTGGTCTTGCAAGTATTCGACGCGATTGACGAAAAACCAATCATCACCCTCGTTGTATTCGCAATTTTGCTCGAACTTTTTGGACTATTTATGTGTTGGGCTGGCGCGAGGGTTGGCGATTGGGGTCGAGCGTCCCAGGGCAGGCTTATACTGATGGGCTGCATCTGGCTGCTGCCGGTTTTACCGATACAGTGGATAACAATGTCAACCCTCGGCGCGGGCGGTTATGTTGGTTATTTGATTGGCGTGGTCGCTGGAATGTGTTTGTTTGCCCCTATCAAAGTTGAAGGGGTCAAGCCATGAATCCAACGATGACCAAACTTAGGCTAATGGGTGTGTTGTTCCTTATTGTCGGGATAGTTTTGCCAACAATCGTTAGCCTTGGCGAAAAACCCATTTTCAAACTGGTCCTGACCGCGATGCTTCTTGAATTATTCGGTCTGTTCGTAAGTTTGCTAGTAATCCTCATGGGCCATTTGCGGCAGGACTCTCAAGCGTGGCTTACCTTGTTGGGTGGTCTATCTCTTGGGCCTACATTACCAATTCAATGGTTCGCGATATCCACATTTGGTGCAGACAGTTTTGTTCCTTATATATTTGGACTTGTAGCCGGATACTACCTATTGAGTACCGTGAGTGACGGCAAGTTTACAGAAACAAAAGCAAACCAGTTAGCAGGAAGTGGTACTTGGTGACGGTCCCTCTTGGCCTGGCGATTTGGGTCTTCGCAGTTCCACGCGGGGAGAAGTGGCCCTTATGTATGGTCACGATGAAATTGGCCCACGACCTGGAAGACGACAAGAAATGGGACGCCGCGATTAAGCAATATGGGGTCGCGCTGACGCAGATTTCAACTGTCGATGCAGACCTTCAGACGCCTGCAAAAATCGCCATCCACAACAGAATGGCAGCGGTCTACAGAAAGAGTGGCGACAACCAGTCAGCGATGAGGGAGTTTTAGGTATCGGCGGACCTTGGGGACAAGAAGTACGCTCCAGCGGCAATTGCGAAGTTGAGGGATAGGGCGAAGTAGGGTTATCGCGGGTCGATCACGGAAAATATTTAGTCAATTTCCATTCTATCGCTTCACTAACTGCCGATACAAAAACGCAATAAAGAGACCGCCGCCCACATAAAGACACCATGCCAACCACATTCCCCTGTATCCAGACATCCAGCCATACACCTGGAGAATCGCCTGGCCTCCAAGTAAGTATGGAGTAAATAGTCTCTTCAAAAATTCTGTACTCATGCTGACCCTCATTATCAACTTCAATCCGCGACTAATGAATAATTATCATACCCCGGCAACGGAATGCACCTTCGCAATTACATGTTCAGGCGGACCCATGTGTCCGTCCCGGTCGACGAATTTCTCCGGTAGCGTAGTGGTGGGTCTCAGACCCATCCGTGTTCTCCGGAACGTTTGGTAGAAAGCACGTGCCGGACGTGGTGGGTGCAGCGGACGGGTTTCAAACCCGTCCCTACCGAGCCTTCTACTTCATTCTCGTTAGTGACCGGGCGGACACGCGGGTCTGCGCCCAACGTTTTGCTTTTTACCAGGTCAAAACCCCGAACACTTTCGAACTCGAATTAATCCTGTCGTACCCCAGGTGATGATGTACTTTCGGTCGGGTGTGACGGCGACGTCATGCCCCGGGTCCGGTGCGAACGCATGCAATTGTTTGCCATTTGTCGAAAAAGCCTGCAGGTCTTCGCCAGCAAAACTATCGGGGAATTTGGGCGAAATCTTCTTATGTACATCCGCTGTGCCACCCACAACAATGATCTCCTCATCCGCCGAGAACCATTTTAGTCGACCCCGAATATACACCGGCTGATGTGGATAATCCAGGTGGGCGAGGGAGGAATCGGTACCGAAGACGCCCGTTTCGAAGACTACCATGTCCATTTTGGGGGAGAGCACTGCCGCATAACCCACCTTATCGTATATATGCGGCGCATGGATCAATTTGCCTTCGTGGAATGAGAGCAAGCGGAAACCATGGTTGCCTGCGATGCCAAGGGTGGAAGTCGCAGGATTTACCACCAACTGGCTGCAATCCTTAAACCCGGATTCGAAATGCCCGCGAGCGGAAAAGGTCTTCTGGTCGATCCAGTACACATCGCCGCGACGGGTGAGCAGAAAAATTAGCGACAACTCCGGGTATGCACTGGTGCTGACGATGGGTTCCTTTGGGTCGATCTGACTCTGCATTAGCCGGGTTCCAGTCGCGATGTCCCACGAAGAAAATGTTCCGTTGTACCCACCGCAATATATTTGACTCGCATCTGCTGAATAGCTGAGGCATCTGGGATGGAAAGGGTTTCTTCCAACCTCGTGGGCGGGCTGTTTACCTGAAAGCAGATGTGTTGTGATCATGCGCTGGTTATTGACGAAGGCGAAGGATTTGCCGTCCGGATGGAGCGTAATGAGGTCTCCGCCAAGCAAGTCGACGACATCGGGGTCGGTTTGAGTGACGCCAGTCGAGGTCTGGCAATGCGCGACGCAAGGCGATGCAAGGAGAGTTATTGCAAGAAGAATTGGCGCGAGAACGAAGTTTATTCGGATCATATTCGGGTTGTCCTGAGTTATCTGTCAATCGATTCTACCATACCTCACCACAGCACATGTGTCGACCATCTCCCTGCGGGCGGGGACGCCCGCGCTCCGACGACGTTGCCGTTGTTAACGAGTCTGGTATTCTACAACGTAATCGGAGCGCGCCCGTCCTCGGGCGCAACCACATGCTCATGGCGCCGGTGTCAATAATCACTCCGTGTGTAACCGGGCGGACACGTGGGTCCGCGCCCTACGATTTCCAAGACCACTGCCAATCCTTGATGACACTCCGGTAGTAAACTCCAATCCTCGGCTGCACAATAGATGTAGACAGATATATACATCTAACCTCGTCCTACGGGTCGAGAAAGGAGCTGAACATGCCAACCCTCTCTCAGGTGCACATTGATCAGGCGCTGACAAACATCTCTGTGATGTACCGCAACGAGAGTTATGTCGCCGATCAGGTGCTGCCGATCGTTCCGGCCGCCAAGCGGTCGGACAAGTACTTTCTCTATCGCAAGGAGGACTTTCTCACGCCCTCCGGCGCAGCGGGCAGCGGCGCGATCCTCTCCCTGCGTCGACCCGGAGCCGAGGCGGCGGAGATCGACTATGCCGTCTCCACCGCCAGCTTCTATGCCGAGGAGTACGCCTACCGGGGCATCGTGACGGATGCCGAATCGGCCGTTGCCGATAACCCCCTGCAAGCCGATATCGATCAAACCGTTCAGCTCACCGAGCGATTGATGCTCGATAACGAGGTGCAGGTCGCGGCGATTGCGGCCAAGCGCGCGAACTTCCCGAGCAGCAACAAGGCGGTCCTCACCACGGGCGGCACGGGTACCTCGTGGGCGCAGTATGCCTCGGCCAACTCCAATCCATTTGTGGATATGAAGAACGGCAAGCTGGCCGTCATCAAGGGGATAGCGCGGGAGGCGAACACCATGCTGCTCTCGGTGGATGCGGCGCGCACCCTGGCCGATCACCCGACGGTGAAGGATCTGGTCAAGTACGTCCATCAGGATGCATTGACGATGAGCGGACTGCCGAAGACCCTGCGTGGCCTCTCCATCATCGAGGGCGCGTGCCAGAAGAACACGGCGGCGGAGGGCGCTTCGTACAGCGGGTCCAACATCTGGCAGGCCGATGACGGCACCGCGATGGCGCTCATCTACTACCGCAATCCCAATCCAACGATTCGTTCGGTCAGCTTCGGATACACCTTCGAGGCGCCGGACGATGCCACCGGTGCGCGGGGTTACGCGGTCCGCCGATGGCGTGAGGAGAAGCGCAAAGGCACCATGATCGAGGTTTCGTTCATGCGCGATTGGAAGCAGATCGCGGTGGATGCCAACGGACTCTCGCTCGGCGGGTACCTGCTCAGCAGCGTCACGGCGTAGGCGACTCACGATACCTGAATATGCGGCGATTGCCGTGATAAACAGCGCGACGGGGCAGTGGGAGCGGATGAGTAGCGGCGGTCGTGTCATCGTTTTCGACACGGCCGAGATCGCGTGGAACTGGCTTCCGCTGCTCGGGGGCGGTCGCGAGTACCGATTGGATCGGCAGAAAGGGGAGATCTGGTTTCTGGAACTGAAGCCGGGTCACCCGAATCGCGCGAAGCTGATCTCCCCCTACGACCCCGGCGAGAGCTATCCGTGGAAGAGGCATGTCATCTGGACCGAATGGTGGTCCGGATAATTCCTGTGATGCCTTCAACTGAAAAAGGAGTTCGCCGATGCCGTTTGACCCATATTCTTACGACCTCTCCACGCTGATCGGGCAGGTCAGGCTGCTGGCGGGTGAGACCGATCAAGCCGCCCTCACCATGACCGGAGGCGACCGAACCCGCACCGACACCGAGATCGACGCGCTGTTGACTCTCCAGGGTCGAGACGTGCGATTGGCCGCCGCAACCCTTCTGGAAGGCAAGGCAGCCGAGTTTGCGCAGGCCGCCACCAACATCACGCAAGGTGGCGTTCGGCAGGACTTTCGGGTTCGCAGTCAGCGTTTGCTGGAGGCGGCTGCGCTGCTTAGAGATGCCGCGGGCGCTCCGGTGGTGTTCAGTCCCGCGGCGGATGCTGGAGTTCTGGGCAATGGTCTGCCGGATTGACCCGGCTCCTTCTGCCCGAAAGGATGGTGTTAGAAAATGTCAAATCCAAATTCGCCGGGAACGCCGGATGCGAACGGGAACACCCCGAATCGCACCAGCGGTTTGCCTGGCACAGGTCGATCCGGGCTGGTTTTTTACGAGTACGTGAATATCGAACGCAAGGTGAGCGGAACCTGGACGGCGCAGGCGACCAACATCCCCGCGACCTTTGAGCCCGTTCGGATGGAGGGTCGTACCGATCTGGCTGCGTGGACGCACAAGCCACTCTTTGGGGTCTGGTTGATGCCCACTGCGCCGGTGCAGGATGGCGATCGGATTGTGCGGTATGACGGGTCGCACTGGTACGTTCGGGGTACTCCACTGGTCGGGCCGGGAGGCACCCATCGGGCGGCGCTGGTAGAGGGCGCGGCGGAAGATGGCATGTTCGCGGCGCTAAATCCGGCGGAACCGGCTTGATGCAATTAGCAGAAAGGAGGTCGCCGGATCCGATGAACAATCTCGAACGAGAAGAGCTGCGCCGCTTGAAAGAGAGCGTGAACGAACTCGCGATTCAGGTGGCGCGATTGACCACCGCGGTGGAGCCGCTGCTGCGCCTGCAGGAAGAGCAGGTCGCACTTCGGGAGCGGATGAGTGGGCTGGAGGGGTTTCGCGCGGCGGCGGTCTGGCTCTGCGGATTGAGCGGACTGGCCGCCGGTTTGCGCGCGCTTATCACGGTATGGAATGGAGGCAGATAATGGGAAAGTGGTTGAACAGAATACTCGCCGCGCCAGAACTGATCGCGGCGTTTGCCATGCTGAAGGCGGACATTGAGGCGGCGTCAAGGGACGAGTCGCTGAAAGGTGCGGTACTTTCGCTGCGGTCCGACCCAAAGATCGGAGCAACCATCGACCGGATATCGGGCGAGTGGAGGGCTGTCGAGTCGGCGGTCCAGAAGATGCGGTAGGCAAGGCACAAAAAATCGGGACGCTCAACGCGCCCCGATTTCTTACAACTATACCGAACCTACTTGAGCATCGTGTCAACAGCTTTGGCAACGTCGGCGGATTTGGCCGGATCAACGTTCACAAAGTTGTTCTTGACATACATGCCTTTCCAGAGAAGAACGGTGTTCTTGGCTTCTGGATTGATCTTGTAGGCGGCGATGTCGCCTTCTTTGGTGCCCTTCGGGAGGAAGGTCAACGGAATGGTGGTCTTGTTTTCTGCGGCGATCTTCAGGATGGCGTCCTTCTCGGCCGGGCCGCCCATGAAGACTACAAAGCTGCGAAGGTTCTGCGCCTTGTGTGCATCTACGATCTTCTGGATTTCGCCGATGAGCTTGGATGCTTTCGTGGCGTCGCCATTGATGAAGGCTGCGACAACCGGCGATGCGCCGTACTGGCATCGATAGCAGAGTTCGCGACCCTTGTTCGGGCCGGTGACGTCTACAACCTGGAAAGCGCCTGGCGACGTGCCCGGCTTAAGACCTGATTCGATGGCGGCATACGCTGCTACAGCAATCATACTTGTGGCGGCGATGAGCATTCCCAATCGAAATTTCATAATTCAGCTACTCCTTTTCATCATCCCGGCAATTGCCGGTAAGGTAATGGGCTAGTGGCCCGGGTGATTCGACCACTTGCATCGGCCGATTTAGGGGACGCATACGCGTCTTACAATTGCTTTACGTATTCAATCAGATCTTTCATCTCTTCTTCGGTCAGCAGATTCGCTTTGCCGTGAAGATTTTTCTGATTCTGTTTAGAGAATACCTCTTCCAGCGTCTTTGCCTTGCCATTGTGCAAATAAGGATCAGAATCGTAGACTCCGTTTAGGCGGGGCACCTGTAAAATGACTCCCTCGGGAGTGGTTCCGATCCAGGCTTTTTGCGTTCCCCCGTGTCGCGGGCCGCTGTGGCAGGATACACAGTCTGCTTTGCCTTCGAAGATGCCTTTTCCCTTGAGAGCGGCTGCCGTGAACGATTCATCCAGGTTGCGAAACGGATTCGGCGGATCAGCGAGGGAGTCGACATACCCAACGATTGCGGAGACTTCTTCAGGCGTCGGCTTTTCGCCCTTCAGCAGACCGGGGATCTCCTCTTCGATGAACGCTTTGAGGGATGGTTCATGCCCGCTCCATCGGTAGGGACCAAAGTTGCCGATCTTGCCGATGAGGCTCTTTGCGTTGCGATCCGTCTCTTTGCCGAGCACATCGTTCACATGCACGAACTTCCACGAGATGCCATCCGTGCCGCCATCGGGGTGGCACGAGTTGCAGCTAAATTGTTGACCCTTTACAATGGTTGCAGTAACAAACAGAAATCGACCGAGTATATTTGGGTCCTTACGCTCTGTGGGGCCGAGATTGATTCGACGCGTGATTTTGAGCGTTGCGGGGTCGACCACCGCGATATCGTTGCTCAACATGTTCGCGATCCAGACTTCTTTGCCGTTGGGGGTCATGGCGAGGCCGCGCGGGTATGCGCCCACGTTCTGCACCGTTTGTGTATCGCCATCTCCGTACACCGGGATGACGTTGAGGCTGTGCCCGCCGCTACATGTGACAAAGGCGCGCGAATGCGCGGGATCGAGCACAACCGAATCGGGATCGGAGACATCCTTGCCCATCAGGTCGAGCCAGAGGTTCTGCACGCCGTTTCGCGGGCCGTTCGGCACCTGCAAGAACGCCTGGTTAGACCAGATTCCAACGGAGGTCTCGGTGGGTCGTTCGTTCTGGGCCTTCTGCGCTGCGACAAACACCTGTCGACCATCCGGGAAGACGTCAATGCCGCGCAGATTGACGCTGGGGACGCTAGCCCGAGCGCGCGCGGTCATACTGGCGGTGTCGAAATAGCTGATGGTGCCGTCTGTCATGTTGCCGCTTACTACGGTCGCGCCGTCCGGCGTCATGGCGAGCGCTCGGGGTCGTCTGCCAGTGGGCATGGAGCCAATGACTTCATGCTTGGCAATGTCGATGACTACCACTTTGTCGAGTTGGCTTACCGAGACGTAGGCGCGACTTCCGTCCGGGGAGATAACCACATCCCACGGCGCGCCACGAAGCTGCATGATCTGGCGCTTCTGGGTCTTCAGGTCAATAAACGCGACCGAGCCACTAAAACTGTTGGTGACAATGGCCGTGGAGCCGTCCGGGGTAAGCGCGACTCCCGTAGGTTCGGTGCCGCCGGTGGGAATGTCACTGAGAACTCGACCAGATTTGGTGTCAATGAGCCCGATGGCGCTTTCGTCAAATTCCGTGACTACCGCGAGTGTTCCGGCTTTGTTGAATGCAATCTTGAATGCCCCGCGATTCCCGTTGAGCGCGGGTTTGACGGGGTTGGCAGGTCCATCGTCTGTCGCGGCGTGTTTACCGGGCAGGGTCGCAGCGAGGAGTCCTGCAAAGGTGACTATTCCGAGGGCAGTTGCCCTCGGGAATCGGCGTCGTGATGATCGGCTGTGAACAATTGGTTTCATGTATTGAATCGTTATACCTGTGCGCGAGGGTCGAGCGTTTCACGATTCGACGGGTTGAACTGTAATTTGGGAACGTTTTACTATCAGATCGCGCAATCCAGCAACAGGTTCCGTTCGCGGGTATATTCATGTAAATTGCAACCATGCCGCAACGTGTCGATGACGCACACTCCTTCATAGAGAGAAGAACTCATGCTTAAGTCCATTCCCTTTGCCGTTAGTCGACTGATCGCCTGTGCTGCGTTTGCTGGATTGTTGACGATTCCGAACTCCGCGCGGGCGCAGACTGCCGCCAAGCCGACGCTCTATTACATCCCGCACACGCACTGGGAGGGGGCGGTTTTCAAGACGCGCGAGGGCTATCTGGAGGAGGGGCTGCACCACATCATGCAGGCGGTTGCCCTCCTGAAAAAGTATCCGGATTACAAGTTTACGCTGGATCAGGTGGCGTATATTCGACCCTTCATCGAGCGGTACCCGGAGGAGGCGAAGGCGTTCAAAAAGTATGTTCGCGAGGGCAGGCTGGGGATTGCCGGCGCGATGGACGTGATGCCAGACGTGATCAAACCCGGCGGCGAGCTCTTTGTCAGGCAGATGCAGTACGGCAAGCTCTGGGCGCGCGAGGCGCTGGGGGTTGATGTCAAGGCGGCGTGGCTGGTCGATACTTTTGGGCACCATCCGCAGATGCCGCAGCTTCTCAATCTGGCCGGATACACCTCTTTCTGGTTCTGCCGGGGTGTGCCGAAGGATGAGATTCCCTCCGAGTTTATCTGGAAGGGGATCGATGGCACGGGCATGAACGCCATCTGGATTCCCGGGTTTTACGGACTCTTCTACGGTCCGCCGCGAGATCAAGCCGCGTTCAACAACTTCTTTGTAAATCGGCACGATGCGCTCAACATCCATGTGCACACGAACGAGCGCGTGGGACTTGCGGGCGTCGACGTCTCGGAACCAGAGGATTACGCGCCACCGATGGTGACCGCGTTCAACGCCAACCCGAAGATGCCGATTACTATTCGCTACTCGACGCCCGAAGAGTTCGCGGCAGTGGTCGCGAAGAGGACCAATCGACCGGTGATGACGGACGACTTTAACCCCGTCTTTCAGGGGACGTATAGCAGCCGAGCGGAGCTGAAACAGATCACTCGTGAGATCGAAGATCGACTGCTGACGGCGGAGAAGTTGAGCGCGCTGGCCACCTGGTTCGGGGTGTCGTCCGACCGAAAAGCGCTGCTGGACGGCTGGGAGCCAGCCCTCTTCAACCAGACCCACGATCTCGCCAGCGGCGTAATGACCGACCATGTTTATGAAGATGTTCATCGCGGATATGACGCGTCGAGAAGGTTCGCGGACCAGTTGATTACCGCAAAGTGGGCAGCGTTCTCCAGCAAAATTGACACCAGCGGAGATGGGATTCCCGTGGTCGTTTTCAACACGGTCGGGTGGGTACGAACCGATTCAGCGGAGGTAGAAGTTGGGTTTGCCGATACCGACGTACACGACGTTTCGGTGATCGATTCCGATGGCGTGGCTATTCCCTCACAAGTCTTACGCGCGGATCGATATACGGGCGGAGGAATGATCCGAGCCACAGTGCGATTCCTCGCGAAAGACCTTCCCTCCCTCGGATACAAAACGTATCATGTCGTGCCTCGCGCGAAGGTCATGGCGGCACAGTCGCCCGCGACCAATGTGCTGGAGAACGAGTTCTATCGCGTGACGGTCGACCTCGTTAGCGGCGCGATCACCAGTATTGTGGATAAATCGAACAACTGGGAGGCGCTCTCGGGCTACGCCAATGTGGTGGCGCGACAGGTGGACAAAGGCGACTTCTGGGAGCTCTATCAGGGCCTGAACGGGGGCAGCTACATCGCCATGACCAATAAGCAGGCGGTGCCCGACGCGACCAACTCCATCCTCAGCACGCAGGGCGGCGGCAAGGAAGGAACCATCACGCGCAGCCCCGTAACCACTGAGTTCAAAGTGAGCCATCCGCTTGGCAGTGGGAGCTTCTCGACCACCATTCGACTAACGACGGGCGTGAAGCGAGTCGATGTGACCACGGAGCTGGTGAACAACGAGAAGTTTGTGCGGTACCAGACGCTCTTCCCGATCAATGTGAAGGACGGCGTGAACGTCCAGGAGATTCCCTTTGGCTCCTTAACTCGACCGAACGGGATTGAGAATGCCGCACAGAACTGGGTCGACTACAGTGACGGCCAGCACGGAGTGACGCTGATCAATCACGGAATGCCCGGCAATCTGGTCAGCGGCAACACCATGCTGCTCTCGCTGATGCGGGCGCACACGGTGGGCGGTTACGGCTATGTGAGCGGATTCGAGCCCGGCATGACCAGCGATTCCGGGTACGAACTGGGCCGAAAGATGACGTTTCGATACGCCATCGTTCCGCACTCCGGCACCTGGCAGCAGCCGAGCGCCGCCCGCAAAGGGATGGAATTCAACCGTCCGCTGATCGTGCAGAAGGCCGAATCCCACGCCGGACCGCTGGGGAAGAAGTGGAGCGCCATGGAAGTCTCCGCGACCAACGTGGTGATGACCAGCTTTCAACCCGGACCAAATGGCACAACCGACGTTCGACTCTACGAAGCCGAAGGCAAACCCGCGCAGAAGTTCAAGTTGAAACTGAACGGCAGGGCTTCTGGCGCCACTGAGGTCAACTTCATGGGCGACACTATCCGCAAGCTGCCGTCAGGTTCTGATGGGGTGGAGTTGTCGCTGCGTCCGTTTGAGATTGTGACGGTGCGGGTCAAGGTGTCGGCGGGGCGGTGATGGGGTGAGCTACAAACCATATCGATGGATTTTCAACGGAATAATGGTCACCGGCACGGAACCTGGAATTCATTCGCAACGGGGTTCGACTTACCGTGGCATCTCGCACGGCGCACCGTGGCCGATTGCAATGGAAAATGTTGCCAGTTGCACAACCCTGATTCAGGAAGTAAGCTCCCGTTTTGTAACCGGCCCCATTGAAGGTGCCGCCTATCCAATCGCCACAACTACCTGCTTGACTGATGTTCGAGAGTATTTGCGCCAGTGCGAAACTGCCGGAATTTCCGTGCGAATACTGTTGGTGCAAACTGATAGACCGGCCCCAGATATGAGAGATGAAGTCGGCTTGAATCTGGCCAAAGCTGGCACCGAGTTAGGCTTTGACTACGCCTACAGTTCTGGTGAGTATTCGGCGTTGTACTCAGACGTTTATCCGCCAATCTCTGCCTCGCTGTCGACTTTTGGCAATAGGCTGAATGAGATCGGGTTGTTCATCTCTGAGCTTGATCTGAACGACTATGTTCATGCAAGAAATGAGTTTGCTCTTGAATTGGAGAAGCAGCGCGGCCTAAACATTGTAAATGGTGTCGAAGAGATCGCGATTGAAACCACCGGAGATTTCGTGAGGTATCGTTTGTGGGAGATACTCGAGTCAGCATTACTATGTTAAATATCGGCAAATACGATGAACCAGATCACGAAGCCGAGTTCTACCATCACTGGCTGGCGATTCTGAAGGCCAATCAGGGCCTGACCCGAGGTGAACTCAGCGTGGCCATCGGCAAGATGCGCGAATTCCCAAACGGCGTCGGGACGCTTATGAGGAGCATGTGTGAACTCACGCTAATCTCACCATTGGACGCCGAATGGTTGCTCCAACAACTCCCCGATCCCAGTTTCTCGCTTGACCAGGTGCGAGCCATCGTTATCTTGCAAGATGAAAAACTCACATGGATGGAAAAGTTGGAGGCGGTTGTTCCGCTAAACGCTGTCTGGGCGGCGGGTCAACTGTTGCAGACAATGGCGCTCGAAGATGAACCGCGTGCGCGGGAAGTTATCAAATTGTCCCGACAGCCGCGCAATTTGCGACACGCGTTGGAGGATGTTTTGAATTCGAAATATAGAGTTAAGTCGGAGAATTGGTAGGGGTTATGAATAGATTTCTGATTTTGTTTGAGATGATTAATCACTCCGCGCTTTAGGTGGTTCATGCGCCTGAAGCTAATGCTGCGCTAACCACTTTCTGCAAGGAAGAATTGAGCTCGGCCGGCGACGGATATCTTCCTGACAATATTCCAAACTCACGAGATGCGATTATCCGGTTGGAGGTTCAGCCATACCCAATCGAACCGCGAGGCGATCTGCGACCAATCCGGGAGATATTCTGTTCAAAAGACCATATCCACACAGATTACGGCGACCGCACCGACCAATTCCTGGCGCTTCGGCACTATCAATTGGGCTGTGTGTACAACTCTGTCGGCAGGCATGTTGAGGCGGCAGTGCAGTTCCGCGCAGGCAGCAAACTGGCACCGGACGATTGTAAGTATCTGGTCGAGCTAGGGCGCGCAATGCGAGACGGTGGGGACCTCACCGGTGCACAGGTAGAATTTACGGCATGCCTGCAATTGGGCGATGTTCCAGAAGACACGCGTGGATACGTCAATCGAGACCTTGGGGACATCTGCCGACGTCTTGGCGATCACGAATCCTCGCGCGTGCATTATCAGGTTTATCTTGAACTGATGTTCGATTCGGATGAGCACGAGATTGCTGATGAGTGCCTGGTCGACGAGGAGATTAGGGCTGTAGTGAAGTATTTGAAGTCCCTTTAGAGACATACGACCGACAGGTCATTATATGTGGTGAAGGGCTGTCGGAGCGTTTACGGTGGAGTAACTAACAAATACCTTATGTGCTTTGATCGTTAACCCTCCTCATTTCCTTGCAGAGCATAAGCCACCGCTTCCTCCAGCGACATCTGGCGTCCCGCTTCCCATGCCGCAGTCCATTCCTCCCCGTCCAGTTGTTGACGCGCCTCTGCTACCTTCGCATCCTGCTCTTTTTGTTCCCCGGGCGACAGGGGTGCGCCGATCTGCTCTCGCAAAGCCTGCGCAGCTCCCCACAATCTGGGCGCCCTCTGCAAATAGGCTCCAACATTTTCAGGCGCCGTGGTTGTTTCTGTGGGAAGAGCACTGATATGGCATGAAGAGGCGGCGAGCATTGCAAAAGCTTCCATGGACTCGACCATACCCTGCCTGTCTCCGATCTCCTTCCTGATCTCCACGCTCTGCTCGTAGAAAGCCCTGGCTGCCCCATAGTCGCCCTGAAACTTGGCCACATTCCCCAGGCCCATTTGCGAACTTGCAATACCCGGCCTGTTTCCAATTTCCTCACTGATCTTCAGGGTCTGCTCATGGTAAGCCATTGCTGCTGCGTAGTCGCCCTGATCGATGGCCACATTCCCCAGGTTACTGAGCGCAATGGTGATACCATGCTTGTTTTCGATCTCCCGATAGATCTCCAGGCTCTGCTCAATGTAAGCCCTCGCCGCCGAGTAATCGCCCTGATAGATGGCCACCCCCCCCCAGGTTACCAAGCGAAGCGGCCATCCCCTGCCTGTCTCCTATCTCCCTGAAGATATCC
>JBDUAM010000590.1:0-1920 GCA_040004655.1 Chthonomonadales bacterium
AAAAACCATCAAGAAAGTGACGATCGTGGTAGCCGTGTTGATCACCATTTGCCACATCTCTGAGTAATGGAAAAAAGGTCCACTCACCGCCCACAGTATCACTAAGGATAGAGCGATAACGAATGCCGGAGATGTACCCGTGAACGAGCTGCAACCAAGCGCCAATTTTTCCATCATTTGACTGAGTTTATTCATGCGCGACTGGACTGCTTCTGGTCGTTGAAAGTTCCATGAAAGGACCTGAGACGAGGGGGAACGGTTAGGTCCATTCAGCCCATTGGACGTCAGCCCAAGCCTTCCTTCGGGGACCAAGCAAGTGGTGTCAACGGTAGGAACCAGTATTGAACGATATTGATGGCCTAGTTCACCGCCGAATCGTTCTCTGCTGTAGCCTACCAAACTAATTTATGCGAAACACCGCTCGTTGTGATTTGTCCACAGATGTGAGCGCTTGGCGCTGCACGACTGATCTGCACTTTCGAGTGTTTCCAATGTCTTTCGGGCGCGGCAGCTCACATAGGCGTTATCGTCCTCTGCCAACATGTTGAGTATGCCAACCGCCAGCCGAACATCCGGGTCCTTATCTTTCGTAAGAAAGGCTATAACTTCTTCGGGGGTCTTTGGGTTTTCAGCGACGCGCAGGCGTATTTTTGGATGTTTTTTGTACGCCAGTAAAGCTAGTTGTTTTGAAGAAACTTTTGGACTACCCGCTTTGATGTAATCTTCAATCCAGTTGAACATTATTATCACCTCCGCTCCTCAGGTGGAATGATGTGGAAACTCTTTTGAAACAGCAACAATGGTTCCGGTAAGCTCTTCCCGTCTTTGACTCTTCGCAATCAAAGACCGACCAACGCTTCTTGTACTGCAAATTTCTTGTGATCTAACAGTTCAACTCAACAAACAAGTAAATCAACCCTCCCTAAAGACACTGATGACTAGATGATTGATTCGATGCGCCTGGAGGTTTTCGAGACCTGACAAAACTTTTATAGCAAAAAATATTACGCACCCTAAGACTCTTAAGGTTTTCTTTATAATCCTGGTATGCCTCTCGGAACAAGGCTTTTAAGACGGAGTAGATGCTGGTTTTGTTGTTGTATCGGCGTCAAAACGAAACCGAGGTTTTTGAGCTCAGTCAGCATTGTAATATGCGAATTCAGCGACGTGGAAATTACATATTGAATAGGAATTTGGTCCATAGGCGGATACGAAATTTTGCTGTTGTGATTGTTTCTATGCTAATGGAAACGACACCACAGTGTGACGCGCAACAAACAACGAATAAGTTCACAGAACCATCCGGAGAAGCTCTACCGCATATCAGAACCGTAGCCCCAAAAATTTTTTCTGTCGGCAACATTTCTGCCAGAGCAACGCGGCCTAAGATTGCGTTCGCACTGGGTGGTGGTGGCATGCGTGGAGCAGCTCACGTCGGTGTTCTAAGAACGTTTGTGAAAGCTGGAATTCCGATCGATATCATTGTCGGCACCAGCATCGGTGCAATTGTCGGTGGTTTGTACAGTACCGGTATCGATGTAGATAATTTGGAGAAAAAATTTGTCGACGGATCCTTGACGAAATCTTTGATGCCTCTTCCTACGATTCCATTTGCGGCGGTGGCCCTCAATCTGGTCGACGGAAAGACATACGCACTGCGGCGCGGCAATCTGGGCGCAGCACTGCGTGCGAGTTCTGCGGTGCCCGGGCTGTGCGAGCCAGTAGGAATTGGCGAACAGCTTTTCGTCGACGGAGGTGTGTTGACAACATCCCTGTGGATGTAGCCCGTTCAATCGGCGCAGATATTGTCATAGCCGTGAACGTTAACGAGCGCTTTGATGTGATGCAGCCCGACGCATTTAAGGCCGCGCATGGCAACGACGGTTAATAGGACGGCGGCAATGAATGCGACGACGGCCA
>JBDUAM010000032.1:0-6356 GCA_040004655.1 Chthonomonadales bacterium
CCCATCACAATGGACAATGCGAAGGAGACCCAATGTCACGGAAACATGATGCAAATATGCATTGCCTTGTTGGAATTCGCGCAGGATCATAACGAAAAATTTGATCTGACTGCCGCCAACTATGTCGGAAAAATAAAACCTTACATCAAGGATAACAAGATATTTCATTGCCCTTCCGTTACGGGGAAAGACGTGCCATATGCGTTCAACAAAAATCTGAATAGTATTTTTCTCGCGCAGGTCGAATCTCCTTCTACGACGGTGATGGTCTATGAAGGCAAAGATGGCAAGCTCGATTTCCGGCACAGCGGTAAGTCTTACGTCGGGTTTATAGACGGGCGTACCAAATTAATCGACGCCGCTGGAGCAGCAAAACTCCGATGGAAGCCATAACGCGAAGTCCTCTTCATCCGAATAAGCGAATAAACCTGCCCTTCTCCTTGGGGTCCTCCGAAACCAATAATGGGAAGGGCAGATTTGCGGTGCGTTGGTTTCACGCGAGTATTTGACCTCACGAAAATCCACTTCAAAATCCTACGAAAAATCGTGAAGAATACTATTGAACGCGAACCCCCGAATGGAGTATACTGACCATAGGTTTGGCACTCAACACATTGGAGTGCTAACTGAAAATTAGCTTGACGGATTTGCAAACAATTCGCCAGATTGATTAAACCTATCAGGAGGCACAACGATGGCCCTTAAACCATTAGGTGACCGAATAGTTGTACAAAGCGTAGCCGCAGAAGAGAAGACGAGCGGCGGAATCTTTCTCCCGGACAGCGCTCAGGAGAAGCCACAGCAGGCCAAGGTTCTGGCCGTAGGCCCGGGTCGAGTACTCGATAACGGCAAGCTCACCACCATGGATGTAAAAGTTGACGACACGGTCTACTACTCCAAGTATGCTGCAACCGAAGTAAAAGTCGGCGGCAAAGAGTATCTCATTCTTCGACAGGATGACGTTCTCGCTATTGTCGAGTAGTTCCCCCACCGATCTCTAATCAAAGATGATCGTTCATTAGTCCGCCATTTGAGGTTCTGTAGTAAGAACCCCATACGGTGATTACCAGGAGAAATTAATGGCAGCGAAAGAACTGCGATTTAACGAAGAAGCCCGTCGCTCACTCGAGCGCGGCGTAAATAAGCTGGCCGATGCGGTGAAGGTAACCCTTGGACCCCGCGGCCGCTATGTTGTGCTGGAAAAGAAGTACGGCAGCCCGAGCCTTGTGGACGACGGCGTAACCATTGCCAAAGAGATTGAAATTGACGACCCATTCGAGAACATGGGCGCTCAGCTCGTGCGAGAAGTCGCCAGTAAGACCAACGACGTAGCCGGAGACGGCACCACTACCGCCACCGTTCTTGCACAGGCCATCGTCCGCGAGGGCCTTCGAACGGTAGCAGCCGGCGCCAATCCGATGATGATCAAAAAAGGTATCGAGATTGCTGTAGCTGCAGCCATCGAAGAGATCAAGAAGATCGCCAAACCGGTGAACGACAAAGAAGGCATTTTGACCGTTGCCACCAACTCCGCCAAGAACACCCTCATCGGTGAACTGATTGCGGAAGCAATGGACAAAGTCGGTCGAGACGGCGTCATCACCGTGGAAGAGAGCAAGGGCACGCAGACGACGCTCGAGCTCGTAGAAGGGATGCAGTTCGACAAGGGCTACATCTCCCCCTACTTCGTAACGGACGCCGAGCGAATGGAAGCCGTGATGGACGATCCGCTAATCCTCCTCTTCGAGAAGAAGATCAGCGCCGTTCAGGACCTCATTCCGTTACTCGAGAAGGTTGCCCGTATGGGTCGACCGCTCGTCATCATCTCCGAAGACGTTGACGGCGAAGCGCTTGCCACCCTCGTGGTGAACAAGATTCGCGGCAACATCAACAGCATCGCGGTCAAGGCCCCGGGCTTTGGTGATCGACGCAAGGCCATGATGGAAGACATCGCCATCCTCACAGGCGGCAAGTTCATCACGGAAGACCTCGGTATCAAGCTCGAGAATGCAGAAGTCGACGTGCTCGGATCCGCCAAGCGAATCACCATTACCAAGGACGACACTACTATCGTCGAAGGCAAGGGCGAATCCGCTGCTATCCAGGGTCGAGTTGCGCAGATCAAAAAGCAGATCGAAGACACCGAGAGTGACTATGATCGCGAAAAGCTGCAGGAACGTCTGGCCAAGCTTAGTGGCGGCGTTGCCGTCATTCAAGTCGGCGCTGCTACGGAGACGGAACTCAAAGAGAAGAAGCATCGGATTGAAGATGCCCTCTCCGCGACCCGCGCAGCCGTGGAAGAAGGCATTGTGCCCGGCGGCGGCGTTACGCTGCTGAAGATCATTGCCCCACTCAGCAAGCTGAAGGCTGAAGGCGATGTACAGACCGGAATCAACATTGTTGTACGCGCTCTGGAAGAGCCGGCCCGCATCATTGCGGATAACGCCGGTACCGAAGGCAGCGTTGTGGTTGCCAACATCAAGAAGCTGCCCGCTGGCGAAGGCTACAACGCCGCAACCGGCGAGTACGAAGACATGCTGAAGGCCGGCATCGTGGACCCCGCAAAGGTCACCCGATCTGCCCTGCAGAATGCAGCATCCATCGGCAGCATGGTACTCACCACTGAGTGCCTTGTAGCCGAGCGCAAAGAGAACGCACCACCAGCCCCGCAAGGCGGCGGTGGAGGCGGCATGGGCGGAATGTACTAAGTCCGTTCTTCTTGTTTGCAATTTGCCACCCTGGACCATTTTTGGTCCGGGGTGGTTTTTTGTGTTAATAACAACTCATACTGATGACCCTAAACCCTTTCCTGTAGGTTTCTCCGGCAACAAGTAGTTGAAGTGATAGTGGATAATAATATTGGGTGTCACGTTGCGAACGGTCATAAAAACAAAGGACCGCACTCAAATTAGCCCCTCTTTGGAAAGGTGTTCATGGAAAAAGCTATTGCCCCCGGCCTTTATGACCAACTTCTTACCCAACAACTTGAGCAAATTCTTCAAGATAAATCTACTGAACTTGGTTTCGAAAGCACTCCACTTGACGTTGGAGATGGTCACCTGTATGTGGCTCGCCATTTGGAAACAGCATTTCGTGAGTACCTGCGAACCATCACGGACTCGGAAGCAGAAAGGATTTCCGATCAGCTTACAGCTTGCAATGCAGCATTGACCTCGTCGGATAGTGATCGTCTCAGAAACCAACTTCTTGCTGATCCAATACGTGTCCTAAACCGAGTTAAGCTGCACTCTTCAAATGATGCGGTCATTGCGCCTACCCTACCGCTAAGCATGAGTGCACTGTTCGCTAATCAAAGTGATAAGTTAAACGCGGGTGCTGTCCTAAAACAGGAGCTTCGATGTGCGGACCAAGTGGACCTCATTTGTGCATTCGTGAATTTTTCCGGCGTTAGAATTCTGGAAACAGAAATTAGAGATTTGTGCCGGCGAGGCAACGTCCGACTAATTACGACCACATATCTTGGTGCAACACAACGTCGAGCGTTGGACGCACTTCACGAGTGGGGAGTGAAGATCAAAATTGCCTATGAACGACCACCAGCTAACACGAAGTTACATGCAAAGGCATGGTTATTCCGACGGAATTCTGGCTTCGATACGGCAATGATTGGTTCGTCGAACATCTCACAGGCAGCTTTGATTAGCGGCTTGGAATGGAATGTTCGTTTGAGCCGAACGGAGACACCTCAAATTCTCGACGGCTTCCAGAGCACGTTTGATTGCTATTGGGATGACATAGAATTTGAGACCTATGACCCATCGTTAGATGCTAAGAAGTTAGATCAAGCGTTAAAAACATGTGGCGGTAAAGATTCACACACCAGTGCAAACTTCTTCCTCGACGTTCATCCTCACGCGTATCAAGTTGATATGCTGGAAGCAATTGCCGCCGACCGAGCCCGAGGTAACAATCGGAACCTGATTGTTGCGGCTACTGGAACAGGCAAGACCGTTGTGGCGGCACTTGATTATCGACGATTATGTCAAAACAGGAATCGCCCAAGTCTGCTATTCGTCGCACATCGCAGTGAAATTCTACGCCAATCGCTGAATGTGTTTCGTAATGTCTTTCGCGACGGTAGTTTTGGTGAGCTCTGGACTGGAACCGAAAAGCCAACGGATCGCCAGCACGTATTCGCAACCATTCAGACCCTTCACGAATTGACGTTAGACACCATCTCACCAGATCATTTTGAAATCGTAATTGTTGATGAATTCCACCATGCCGAAGCAACAACGTACCAACGGTTGATGGCTCACTTCAAACCCAAATACCTGCTAGGATTGACTGCAACTCCCGAACGTACAGATGGCATCAATGTGATGAAGTTCTTTGATGACCGCGTGACGTACGAAATGCGGCTATGGGATGCATTGTCAGCGAGTATTCTCAGTCCCTTCCAGTATTTTGGAATTGCAGACATTGTGGATCTCAGCAAGATTGAGTGGAAGCGGGGCAGGTACGACGAACGTGCGCTTGAATCAGCTTATCTTTCTCGCGGGAGAGATGGCGCCGGTCTCATATTGGCCCAGATCAAAAAGTTCGTAGATGACCCTGAACAAATGCGTGCCGTAGGTTTCTGCGTTTCCATTAAGCACGCAGACTTTCTCGCAAATGAGTTTAACAACGTCGGCCTGAACTCCATTTCGTTAACAAGTAAGACGCCGGAAGCTGAAAGACGTGCAGCTATTGAAGGACTTCGAAGCGGAATGGTCAAGGTTATTTTCACTGTTGACCTGTTCAATGAGGGTGTAGATATTCCTGAGATTGACACCCTCTTGTTTCTTAGGCCAACTGAAAGTGCTACCGTTTTCTTGCAGCAGATTGGTCGCGGATTACGGCTGTGTGAAGGTAAATCTGGCGTAACTGTTCTAGATTTTGTTGGGCAACAACATGCCAAGTTTCGGTTTGACAAGCGTTTTCGAGCATTGACTGGTTTATCTAGGAAGGAGCTTGAGGTCCAAGTAAAGTTGGGCTTTACGTCCCTTCCGTCCGGCTGCCACATAGAATTGGACCGAGTGACTGCGGACCGTGTCCTTGCCAACATCAAAGCAGCACTACCCTCCAAGACGCAAGAGATTGTTCAAGAATTTAGGGCATTATCTAATGGTGACTCGAATTACCCATTACGAACGTTTCTTGATGAGTCTGGACTTTCTCTTGATGATCTGTACCGAAATGAAAGAACGTTTACAAGCATTAAACGACAGGCACTAGCGAATTTCATTCCTGCGACAGAAACTGAACGTCAATATTCTAATGGCCTTAGCCGGATTATTCAGGCTGTTGATGGAGACCGACTACACGAGCTAACGGGATTGCTTGCCGGCGAAAATTCCCCAATGATTGCTAACATTGATCAAAGAAGTCAGCGTTTACTCTATATGTTGCTATCTAGTCTTGATTCAAATTGTAGGGCTAATAATTTGCAAGTGGCGGTTAGAAACTTGTGGTCGGAGAAGCAGCTGCTAAACGAGTTACGAGAACTAATCTCGCTCCTGGTGACAATCGCCCCACCGGGACCCAAGCCCTTAGGAGTTCCTAAAACAGAATCGGTTCCACTATACACTCACGGCATTTATTCGCAGGATGAAATAATTACTGCATTTGGAATTGAGAATCCAGCGTCCATGCGTCAAGGCGTCTATTATTCAAAAGAACATCGGTGTGATGTATTCCTCTCAACCTTGGCCAAAGTTGAGGCGCACTATTCTCCAACTGTCAGGTACCACGACTATCCGATGACGCCATCACGATTTCATTGGGAATCTCAGAATGCCACCCACACAGAATCGCCAGTTGGACAACGATACATCAATCATGCAAAAATCGGAACAAATGTAATCTTGTTTGTAAGAGAGACCAAATACGATAATGGGATTACCAGCCCATATTTCTGCTGTGGTCCTGCAGATTTCGTATCGTACACATCAGATAGACCAATGAAAATAATCTGGGAACTAAGGACGCCTTTGCCGTACAGAGTATTTCAACAATTCCGGGCAATAGCGGGCTAACGACTCCCACCGACAATCTGCTCCTCCCGCCCCGACACCACCGACATGTCGTCCAAAACCAGATCGTTTCTCATTCGCAAGATGAGCGTTCCGTTGGTATGTTGCTGCAAACCCTGATCATTGGCTTCGTCTTGTGTCATCTTCCCGTCAAAAACTTTGGACTGCAGGTCTCGCGCTTGCTCGTCTGTGATGCCGGTGTAGATTCGGCCCATCGTGGTGAGGCCCGTGGGTAACGAGTAGCTCAGCGAATTGATTAGCACTGGCTCGGATTCCACCGTTTGCGCTGGCACATCTCCTGGATCTGATCCGCCCCGGGAT
>JBDUAM010000396.1:0-21300 GCA_040004655.1 Chthonomonadales bacterium
CGCGAAAGGAGCTCGTGGACGGCGGCAATCGCGAGGATTCGGTTCAATGTATCACTCAACGCCTGAAAAGCCGTGTCATGGGTGCTGAAGCGTGTCTGTAGGCGAACCAACGAAGCAATCTGTTGCAAGTTATTCTTAACTCGGTGGTGCATCTCCTGAATGACTGCGGCGCGCACCATCAACTTCGAATGCTCCACAGCAAACGCCGCCTGCGTACTGAGCGCCTTCAAGATGGCAAGTTCTTCTTTGGTGAAGGTGTGGACTTTTTCGGTGTAGCAGTTCAGAACGCCAATAACCTTGCCCTGAATGAGCATCGGCACGCTGGCGAGGGAGCAAATACCTGCTCGCTCCGCCACGTCTGGAAACATGTAGTTTGGATGGGATTGAACGTTTGGGACCGTAATGGTCCGCATCTCTGCAATGGCTCTTCCGGCAATGCTTTCGCCTACTTTCGGCCGAGGTTTGTGTTTGTATTCCGGGCTTTTGGACTGCGTCGCCTTGAGAATGAGTTCGTTCTTTTCGGGGTCGAGCAAGAGGACTGTGACGATTTTGTAGTTCATCGTCTTGGCAGTCATCTCGACAAACAATTTCAAGATTTCATCGATATAAACGTTCGAAGCGATCGCCTGACTAACGTCAGATAGAGTAGTTAGCTGGACTGCCGTCTTTTCCGCTTGCCTCGCTCGACGCGTCTTCTCAATAGCGCCTGCAACCTGGCTGGCAATCCCTGAGAGCAGCCTTACCTGACTCTTGGTGTAGGTATGCGCTTTTTTGGTTCGAACGTTGATTACGCCAAGCATATTGCCGTTGGCAAGAAGCGGAACTGAAAGAATACTCTCATACTCCTCTTCATGAATTTCGGGGAAGTAGATGAATCGGTGATCGCGATTAGCATTGCTGGAAACTGCGACAGGCTTGCGTTCGCGGGCAACCCATCCGGTAATGCCTTCACCCATTTTCAGCCGAATCTTGTTGACCATGTTGTCGGCGGATTCATCGGCAGCGCGGAGCACCAATTCGTCGCGGGTTTTGTCGTGGATGTAGACCTGACAGGAGTCGGTGCCGGTAACCTGAATAGCGACGTCTGCGGTGACCTGCAACATCTCTTCAAGGTCAAACGCTGATCCGGTTGCTTGCCCAACTCGACGCAGTGCATCGGCCTCACCACTCTTCTCTTCCAATTCGACGCGAAGTCTCTCTTGCTGAACGCGACTTTCGTGGAGCTGGCGTTCGAGCTGCATTAGTTCGTCCTGCAACAGGGCGACGTCTGGATTATCGGAGTGTCGGCGAATATGGGCGAGGCGGCGAGATCTTATTGGGGAACGCATGCACTATCGAATCCGATTTTATTTTGCTCCGGCGGCTTTCAAGATCGCAACGATCTTATTTGCGCCGGCATTTTTGGCAAGCTTGAGGGCGGTATATCCCATCTGGTTGCGCGCATTTACTTTCGCGCCATGCTTCAAAAGTAGTTTGGTTCCGTCTGCATACGTGCTTTCATACGTGGAGCTCGGAGGGGAGGCTACCATCATCAACGGAGACGAACCCTTTGGGAAAGCCAGGTTCACGTCTGCGCCGTTTTTGATCAGAAGGTCTATGGTGTCGAGCTCCGTTCGGTAGAGATGTCGGGCTGCCCGTAGGAGTGGGGTATCGCCATCTTTACCCGCCATGTTAACCTTTGCCCCGGCCTTGATCAGAACTTTCATGGTATCTATGCAGCCATTGTTGGAGGCGATGGTGAGAAGCGTCTGTCCGCCAATCAACGCGTTCGGATTTCCACCTTTACTCAAATAGAGCGAAACGGTGCCCGGTTTACCTTCGAGCAAGGCGGTATTGAGATCGATTGCACCAGATTTTGCAACTGGTTTGACCGGTTTTTTCTGGGTTAAAGGGGAGTGCAAAACACAAAGGGATGCAGATATCAATATCATCAAGAGAAGTGCAGTTTTCATGATCCGGTAATCTCCCCAATAGATTGAAGTCTACAGGATATTATGAGCATTGCCGTCTCATTTTGCGCCAGCTGCTTTCAATATTGATACAATCTGTTTTGCTTCACCTTCTTGTGCAAGCTTGAGAGCAGAATATCCTTTACCGTTCTTAGCATTTACCTTCGCTCCATGTTTGAGAAAGAGCTTTACTGCCTCTACATACAGAGCTTCATAATGCTTGCCGGGTGCCGCAGACGCAAGCATCAACGCCGACGTCCCCTTGGGAAAGGTCTTGTTGACATCGGCTCCCTTCGAAATCAGAAGTTTGATGCCGTCCATCTCATTGCGATAGAGGTAGCGAGTTGCCCGCATAAGTGGGGTATCGCCATCTTCGCACGCATTGTTGATCTTTGCGCCAGCCTTCAATAACGCCTTCATTCCATCAATATTGGAGTTCGTCGACGCAATTGTTAGCAGCGTTTCGCCACCGAGTTTGGTGTTCGGATCGCCACCTCGCTTGAGATACTTTTCAAGAAGGTTGACGCTTCCGTCCCGAATCGACTCTCCCAGGCTCTCGTGAGACTTGCCCTTCTCCGGCATTTGATTGGAATGATGCTGAGCCAATGATGGCGAGGTGGCCATCACACAACAGACCAGATTGATGGCGACTATGCCCAATCTCAATTTCAAACGATATCCTCCGAGCGCAGTTGCGCAGTACTTTGTCAAACGTTGTGCGCGATGATGATGGCTTCGGCGATCTCCCGCATACTCTTACGGGTATTCATCGATTGAACTTGAATACGTCTGAAGGCTTCCTGCTCTTTCAGCGAATACTGGTCCATGAGAATGCCCTTGGCCCGGTCGACGGCTTTACGGGTCTCAAGCTTATCTTCAAGGCTCTTAGCATGCTTGTCGAGTTCCTGCAGTTCATCCCATCGACTCATAGCAATTTCAATCGCGGGTAACAGATCTGCTTCCTTGAATGGCTTGACGAGGTAGGAGTAGACTCCTGCTTCCTTTGCCTTGTTAACCAGGTCGAGGTCGCTGTAAGCGGTCAAGAATAGGATGGGAGCTATCTTCTCTTCGCTGATGATCTTTGCCGCTTCAATGCCATCCATGTTTGGCATTTTGATGTCAAGAATGATCAGGTCGGGCGTAAGGGCTCGTGCAGTCTCAACGGCCTTCAATCCATCACCGGCTTCGCCAACTACGTCATAGCCCAGAGCGCCGAGCATGTTCTTGAGATCAAGCCGAATAATGGGTTCATCGTCCGCGATCACAATTCGAAGTTTTGGTGTGTTGTTGTCCAGTTCCATATGGGAAACCCCTCCAAGGGAGAATAGCCAGTGGTCAAAAGTAGTCGACCGGCGGGTCGAGAGAGTTCACTGGCGCCAGATATTGCCGCCGTCAAAGAAAATCTCATCCACTGTCAAAACGCGATTGAACGTAATTGGAAACAGTCATTGTTACTGGCTTAGAACATACATCAGAGCAACTTGAGAATTCAGGCGAAAGGACCAGCAGAGAGAGGAGATTGCGCTTCATTCACCATTGAAAGTGCGCTGGATATGGGGATGTTCGGACCAATTGTGACCGAACTATGGGTACATTATAGACGATGACCAACCGGATTGTCAAAGGCGATTGGACTAAGCATCATTAACTTCTGATCAAAACGCGAGTCTGCAAAACTTGACTAACAGCCCTGAAGATCAAATAGAGCAAACGATTCCTGCCACCCCAGCAGGTTTGCCACGTAACATCTCCGGATACACCGGATTGATAATCGGATTGCTGTATCTTCTTTTCTGGCAGGTCGCCCCTCGCATTCATTCTGTCGCCCTCGGGACTGTACTTCTTTCGACTCTGATTTCGCTCGCTCTGGTTATACTCGTGGCGGCAGAGACAGGTCGAATTTGCGTAACCACGCGAACCGCTGTTATTTCCTTGATGATATCTGGCGGATTGATTCTGCCCTTACGATTTCTGGTCGCCGCGAATTCAAAATTTACGCCGCTTCCGTGGTCCCTGCTACTCCATGTTCCCGGTTTGCCGGACCTTCTGTTCATCTGGTTTGCGGGAAGTCTGGGTGCGCTTCTATCTCGCATGTTGAGGTCGACCAACCTCATTCCACCGGTCGCGGCTGTGCTTGCGCTGGTGGATATTTGGACGGTCCTACTCGGCGGACCCGTGCAGAAGATTATGCAGAGCCAAAATCCTGCAGCACAGGCTGTCACGCGCGCTATGACGGTGAAGTTACCTGCTCCTTCACCGCCAGCAGGAGCGGAGCCAATGAGTACGCAGGTGGGGTTTGCGGACTTTCTGTTTGTTGCTTTCTTTTCCGCGGCGATTACCCGATTTGTAGGCAGTCGAAGAGTCTATTTACGCATGTGCTGGGTGATGGTGGTGGTGCTGGGACTGTACATGATTGTGGTTTTTGTGTTCGGCTGGAATCTGCCTGCCCTGGTACCGATGTCAGTGGTGATGCTGGCGCTCCACTGGCGATACTTTCATTACGACCGCAGCGAGGCGTTCGCAATGCTCTATGCGGGGCTATTTATAGCAGCCATTGCCTGTGGCTTCTGGTATTTCTCTCGGCATAGCGAAGACGCGAAGAACAAAGAACTCGATTCGGGTCCACATGCCAGGGTTCGAATCCAACAACAAAATCTCAGCTAACTATTTCCCGGCAAACCTCGCGGCAAGCTCTTCGGGTTTAACACGAACACCCATCAGGAATTTCCCAAACTCGGCATATTTTGCGCTCACTTCGTCAAATCGCATTTCATAGACAAGGTGTTTGATGTCCAACGGATTGTCGGCAAAAAGGGTGATGCCCCACTCCCAGTCGTCCAGACCCATAGAACCCGTGATCATCTGCTTCACTCGACCCGCGTATTTTCGACCGGTTGCGCCATGTTCGCGCATCATTGCTCGCCGCGCTTCAAAGTCATCGGTATACCAGTTGACCGTTTCGCCACGTTTCTTATTCATTGGGTAGAAGCAGACGTACTCGGTGTCAGGGACCTCGGGATAGAGCCGCGCCCGCACAAATGGTTGCGTCATCAGGTTTTCAATATCTTCTGTGCCGCCGCGAGCAGTTGCTTCGTAGAGACTTAACTCCGTGATAGAAACGTATGAGTAAGTGGGATTGCAAAAGGCTGCGAATTGAGTTTGGTTGAATTCTGTTTCAAGCTCACCGAGTTCGCGGAGGGTGGGTCGAAGGTGGAGAATTAAAATGTCGGCTTTATGCCCAATGACACTGAACGCAGCCGATCCGCCTTCCGACGTGCTTTCGAATCCTTGAAGAGTTGCCGCGAGTTCGGAGAGGATCTTAGCGCGATCTGCTTCGGGAGAATTATTCCACCGCGCCCAGTCCAGCGAACGAAAATCGTGCAGCGCATACCAGCCATCCAGCGTTCCGGGCGATTCGGCCAACGTTGTCTCCATACAGGTCAGATGATTCCATTATATCTCGTTCTTTAAGTTTGGACCCAATTGCCCGCTTTCACGCAGGAGGATTGGAATAGTTTCACGAACCTGAGCCTGCTACTTCTGGAGGTTGTTTTGAAACGAATTCGCTGCATTATTCGGCCGATGAAGCTGGATGAAGTTAAGATATCCCTGACGGAAATCGGCGTTACAGGAATGACCGTCACCGATGTTCGAGGTTGTGGTCGCCAGCGAGGGCACCGCGAAACATTTGGTGGGAAGTCGTATACGATCGATCTGCCGACCAAAGTGAAGATTGAGATTGTCGCGCGGGACGCAGAAGTCGACGAGATCGTCGAGACCGTCTTGCAGCACGCCCGAACCGGTGATCATGGCGACGGTAAAATATTTGTCATGCCGATGGATGACGCGGCACGAATTCGCACGCAAGAGAGAGGGGATTTAGTGCTATGAAGATCACCCTCGAACGAATTCTCCTCGTTAAACGCCGTCCACTCACTATCAGTCGCGGTACCAGCGCCTCATCCGAGAATTTGATTGTCACGGTTGAGCAAGACGGCATTGTGGGAATCGGTGAGATGGCGCCGGTCGACATCGGAGACGGACGTGAAGATGCTGAGTACGCCGAACGACAACTAACCGAAACTGCGCCAGACCTGGAGTACATTCAACCGTGGGAGATGCAGCGAGTTGAGCGCGTGCTGGCGGATCACATTGTATGTAAATCGGCGCAGGCAGCCCTCGATTTCGCGTTGCACGACTGGCTCGGCAAGAAATCTGGAATGCCACTGTATCGACTTCTCGGCGCTGACCCTGTGTCGATTGTGCCGACATCGCTTACAATAGGAATCAATCCGCCGGACGTCGCGCGGGATCATGCTGCAGAGATTTTGTCTCGATTGGAACCGCAGTCGCTCAAGGTGAAGCTCGGGTCGTCGGATGGCATCGAGGCGGACAAGGAGATGTTGCAGGCAGTTATGAGCGTCACGCCGCCAAACGTGAAGATTCGGGTAGATGCAAATGGCGGCTGGAGCGTGAATGACGCCTTGAAGATGCTCCCATGGCTGGCCGAATGGTGTGTCGAGTATGTGGAACAGCCCTTACCGATAGGGCACGAGGGTGAACTTTCCGCACTCTACCTCGACTCGCCGATTCCGATCTTTGCGGACGAGAGCTGCCGCACGGCGGACGACATCTGGAAACTGAAGGATCGCGTTCACGGCGTCAATTTGAAGTTGATGAAGTGCGGTGGCATTCGAGAAGGATTGCGGCTGATCCACACGGCGAGGTCTGCCGGCCTGAAAGTGATGATGGGGTGCATGTCCGAGACGTCGCTCTCCATTGCCGCTGGCGCGCACCTTTCACCGCTGGTCGACTACCTTGATCTCGACAGTCACCTGAACCTCAATCCGGACCCGTTCGTGGGTTTGCAATGGTCCGATGGTCGCGTGATGGTCGGCGATGCAAACGGACTTGGAATTAACTGGGCCAATCGAACAGAATGAAATTACAAATTAGGAGCGCTCATTGAGCAATAAATATAGCAACTTCATCGGCGGCGAGTGGATTGCTCCCGCCAAAGGCGTATACATCCCCAACAACAATCCGGCTGACTGGGATACGTCGCTGGGTGACTTTCCGAACTCCACTGAAGAAGATGCCCGGGCTGCAATCGGTGCGGCAAGCGACGCGCTTGCCGGTTGGGCCGGACTAAGCGCGCACGCTCGCGGTGAGTTCCTGCGCAAGACGGCGGATGTTCTTGAGAGTCGACTGGAAGAAGTCGCAACAGGATTGATGCAGGAAGAGGGCAAGAGTTTTGCCGAGGCAAAGGGAGAAACGGCACGCGCAGTAGTCATCTTGCGATACTACGCCGCACAGACCATGCTGCCGGATGGTGAGATATATCCGAGCGCAGGCGCGAAAACGTTTCTCTATTCACGACGCGTTCCAGTGGGTGTGGTGTCTCTGATAACTCCCTGGAACTTCCCCATTGCAATCCCGGTTTGGAAGGCTGCGCCTGCTCTTGCGTTTGGCAATACAGTTGTCATGAAGCCGTCTGAACTTTCGCCATTGACCGCCATTCGCCTTGCCGAGTGCTTTGAGGCGGCGGGCCTGCCTAAAGGTGTGTTCAACGTCCTCTGCGGACAGGGTGCAAGGACTGGCGAGGTGTTGGCAACAGACAAGCGGGTGTCAGCGATTAGCTTTACCGGGTCCGTTAAGACTGGCAAGATCATTTCAGGTCACGCATCCGCTCACGGTAAGAAGTATCAGCTCGAGATGGGCGGAAAGAACGCCGCAGTCGTCTTGCCGGATGCCGACATGGAGCAGGCCGTAAACCTGACCATTCAGGGCGCGTTCAAGTCCGCCGGAGAGAAGTGTACGGCCACCAGTCGAGTGATTGTGCATCACGATGTCTATGCGGCATTCGCCTGCCGCTTGAAAGAGAAGACCGAAGCGCTCTCCATCGGACCTGGAACTGACCCGACCGCCTACCTCGGACCGGTAATCAGCCGAGATGCGCAGGCGAGAATCCTGAAAACCGTCGCCGATGCAAAAAAATCTGGCTCAGAACTATTGGCCGGCGGTTCGGCCCCCGATTCTCCGGCCCTTGCAAATGGATGTTATATTAAACCAACCCTGTTTGGCAACGTCTCGCCGGACTCGGCAATTGCATCGGAAGAAGTGTTTGGACCGGTGCTTTGCCTGATGAAGGCAGACAGTCTGGATCACGCAATTGAGCTGACTAACTCTGTGGAATTCGGGTTATCGGCATCTCTCTTCTCGAGCAACCTGAATTCAGCCATGGCTTTTGCCGAGCGTGTGGAAGCCGGGATGATTCGCATTAACGGCGAGACCGCGGGCGTCGAGCCACAGGCTCCGTTTGGCGGCATGAAGGGTTCCAGTAGCTGGAGCCGGGAGCAGGGACTTGCCGCGAAGGACTTCTTCACGCAGATCAAAACCATCTCCGTCGACCGTGCGGGTTAAGGAGCAAATCGACCAACATGGGAGTTGAAATGTCACTGTGCCGCTACGGAAATCGACTGAAGAGCTGGTGGGGTTGGGTAGAGAACGGGAACGTCTCGCCTATTTCAGATGAGTTGGTCCGGAGGGTCTTTCAGTCGCCGGGTGAAGATGGTCTACTCGCGCTGAGAAACACCAAATCCGCCACGCCAATTGAAGACGTCGAGTTACTCGCGCCAATACTGCCGGACCACGAGATCTGGGCAGCGGGAGTCACCTATGAGAGCAGCAAATTTGCACGCATGGCGGAGTCGCCCGAGGGCGGCGATTTTTACGCCAAGGTCTACGTGGCAGATCGACCCGAAATATTCTTCAAAGGCACACCCGGCAGAACGGTAGGGCAGGGCGGCGAGGTTCGAATTCGCAAAGATTCTAAATGGAACGTGCCTGAACCTGAGTTGACTGTCATCGCGGCGGCCACGGGTCAGATACTCGGGTTTACCATTGGCAACGACATGTCGTCCCGCGATATTGAAGGTGAGAATCCGCTCTATCTGCCGCAGGCGAAGGTCTATGATGGTTGTTGTGCTATTGGTCCGGTGATTGTGCCGGCTTCGTTGGTCGATCCCGCCAATCTTGGCATTGAATTGCGCATCTTCCGAGAGGGCTCCCTAAAATACCAGGGTGAGACGAACACTGCCAAAATGAAGCGCAATGTTCGGGATTTGGTCGACTGGCTATTTCGAGAGAACGTCTTTCCGAACGGAACCGTCTTACTTACGGGGACTGGCCTCATTCCTCCGGAAGAGTTCTCCCTTCTCGTGGACGACGTGGTCGAGATTGAAATCGAAGGAATTGGCGTGCTTCGCAACGTGGTGAATTCTTGACGCGATTTTTCGTTTCAATGGTGTTGGCTCTCGCAGCGGCATCCCCATTCTCAGCCCAAGCCCAGACTGTTAGCTATAAGCGACAGATTGCACCGATTTTTGCGTCTAACTGCAATGGCTGCCACAACGCCAAAACACCGCAAAGTAAATTAACGACGGAGAACTTTCACGGGCTGTCAACTGGAGGTCGACGAGGGAAGTGTCTGGTTCCGGGTAAGTCGGTCGACAGCTTGCTCATCCAATTCGTGGATGGTCGAAAGACCCCGCGAATGCCTGTCGGGGGTAGTCTGAAGCCTGCCGAGATCGCGCTGCTGGCAAAATGGATTGATGAGGGTGCGAAGTCCGATGGCGAACCAACAGCTGGTGGATCAAAAGCGCTCTTTGTAAAGCCGAAAGAGGGCATGCTCGCGCCGATCTCTTCATTGTGTTGGAGCGGCGACGGTAAACGCCTTTTTGTTGGGGATTATCAGGAAGTTCGCGTCGTCAACCCGATGGATGGTACGACCATTCAGGCCCTCACGGGCTGCGCGGATGCCGTACGGAGCGTTGCAATCAGTCCAAATGGACAGATGCTTGCTGCAGCAGGTGGATTACCGGGTCAAAGCGGTCAAGTGGTGATCTGGAACGTGGCCGATCTGAAGCCTATCAAGACGCTTGAAGGCCACACCGACAACATCCTGGGAATGGCGTTCAGCGCCGATAATCTGCGAATTGCCACTACCAGCTATGACAAGACCGTTCGAATCTGGGATATTGCATCGGCGAAGTCGACTGTCGAATTGAAAGATCATGCGGACGCGGTATTCGGCGCGACGTATGCCGCTAAGGGTAAATATCTGGTCACAGTTAGCGCAGATCGATCTGTGCGTGTTTGGGACGGCATTACCGCAAAGCGGCTTTACTCATTGGCCGGTACGCAGGAGCCGATTATGTCGGTCAGCGCAAACCCGACGGCAGATATCATCGCAACCGGTGGAGCAGAGCGAGTAGTAAGGCTATGGAACCTGAGGGCCGAAACAGGAGATAACTTCCGAACATTCTCTGGAGTTCCAGACACCATCACGGACGTGAGCTATTCCCCCGACGGCAAGTGGATTGCCGGAACCTGTGGCAACGGACAGTGCTTCATCTGGGACGCATCCAACGGCGGTTTGAAACAGACAATTTCGGCGTCCAAACAACCTTTGCTTTCGGTGCGATTTGCGCCGAATAGTGAAACTGTTGCCATTGGTGGCAATGATGGATCGCTCACCATCTGGAACAGCGCTACAGGCGTACGTTTGTTCCCGGCTCCAGAAGTAAAACAGCCGATCAAATAATCTCTGTAGAAGGGCCCGACGACGGGTATCCTAAGACATCATGAGACTTTTCCAATCCATTCAATTTGCTCGATTTAGCTCGGCTCGCTCTCTGACGGTTATGGCGGTAGCGGCTTTAACTCTGGGTGGCAGCGCAGCATTGGCACAGGCTCCACAGGCTCTGGACATTTTTCCTCCGGGTGGAACGCTCGCGTCGCACGTCGACGCGCAGTTAGAAGGATCGGTCCTCCTGGGCGCAAGCAGCGTGGTAATCAGTGGTACCGGAGTGAAAGTTGCCCTCGGCGCGCCAGCGACTGATGGCAATTCAGTTCCTCTGAAAGTAGATATCGCGGCGGATGCTGCTCCCGGACCATATGAAGTTCGCGTGATCACGCCGAAAGGTGTTTCCAATCCAACATATTTTTGGGTTGGCGGATATGTGCCAGCGGTTGAAGTCGAACCAAATGATCAGCCAGAACGAGCCACCAAACTTGAGAAATTGCCTATTACCGTAAGCGGTCGAATGAATGCCGCCGAGGATGTGGACTGGTTCTCGTTCCACGCGGAGGCAGGCGAGACATTCGCCATTGATATCATCGCGAACCGCCTCTACTCTCCTATGGACGCTGCACTCGAATTACGTGATAACGAAAACCATATTCTCGAACTCGCTATGGAGGGATATGATCGCGACCCCAAGATGGTCCATACGTTCAAGAAGTCTGGAACGTATCTTGTTCAGGTTCGCGACACGATGTATCGTGGCGGTCGAAACTACGTATACAGACTCTCCGTAGGCAAAGTGCCATACATTCAGAGCATCTGGCCTAATGGCGCAAAGCGTGGAGAAGGACTGAATTCCAAAATTGAGGGCGCAAATCTCGGCAGCGTGAGCTCGGTGACCACCATGCTTCCAAATGACGGTACTCGCGGATCCGTGTGGATAGAGCCGATGGTCGGTGGCGTGGCATCCATTCCTGTTCAATTGAGCCTAACAAATTATCAACAGATCGTCCGAGGGGAAGCGCCGGGCGCTCCAACAGTAGTTTCGCTAACCAATCAGCCAATGACATTGCTCGGGCGACTGACCAAAGCCAAACAGATCGACTCATTCGTCGTTGCGGGTACGCCCGGCAAACCAATCCGCATTCAGCTTCAATCCCATAGTATCGGGTCACGCATGATCCCATTTATCACTCTGACCGATGCGGCGGGCAAAGCATTTCAGACTACCGAAAATGAAATTGGCCGAGACCCGGTAATCACCCTTAGCCCGACGGCGGCAGCGAATTACCACATTGACGTCTCGACAATCGACGGCAAATTCGGGCCAGATTTTTACTATCGACTCATCATAAAACCTGGTGGTGGAAATGATTTTTCCATCTCGACCACACCAGACTTGATAAACCTGGGCAAGGGCCAGACGGCTCTTGTCACCGTCAATGTAGATCGACAGGATGGCTATGGCGGTCCCATTGAAGTTGCTCTTTCTGGTGTGCCAGCGGGAATATCAGCGACTCCTCTGACCATTCCGACAGGAGGCACCAACGGTGTGTTCATTGTCACGGCTGCACCCGAGTCGAATGGAATAAGCGGAATTCTGAACATTGTCGGCAAGGCGCTGCTTGTGGACGGCAAACCAATGGAACGTCATGCAAGGATTATTGGCACGTACGCTCGACCCGGTGAAGGGCAGCCTGCCCCAAGAACAGTAGCATTTCAGGCCGTGAGCGCATCAGACGCGGTTGGTCTGTTTACTCTGGTATTTGAACCTGCAATGGTCACCGTAGCGCCCGGGCAAACCGTGATGGTTAAGGTGAAGGCAAACCGGAAAGCTGGGGATGCGGGTGCTACACCTGCGATTAATATTACGACCTCAAATCTTCCTGCAGGTATCACCACCGATGCTCCCGTCATTCCCGACAAAGCTGGCGAGATATTGTTGAAAATCATTGCCGCGCCAACCGCTCCTGAGGGGCAGGGCTATCTGGTTATTCACGGCAAATTGGCCACTACAGAAGTGATCGCTCCTGCCTTGATGGTCGTGATAAAGAAATGAGTTCCATCCATTTTTCACAGGCCAACGGATCACCGATGAATGTGCTCCAGGTCATTTCGAGTTCTCGCACGAGTGGCGCCGAGAAGCATGTTGTTCTGCTCTCAGAGAAATTACGAGCGCTCGGGCACAACGTTACGGCTGTCTGCCCACCAGGCGGGTGGCTCCCTGATCAACTCCGCTCTGCCGGTGTTCCCATTCTGGAACTATCCATGCACGGCAAGGGGAGCGCCTCGGCCATACTTCAGCTTCGCAAGATCATCCGGCAACGGCGCATTGACGTCGTACACACCCATCTGACCAGAGCGACTTACCTGGGTTATTTCGCAGGGAATATAAGTCGAGTTCCGGTCATCTCCTCGGTGCACGTTCTCACTACGGATTTTGCCTACCGATGGCTGCCCAGAACAAATCACTGGTTCGTGGCCGTCTCCAATTTTTTGCGCGACAACATGATCAACCGGGGAATGCCTGAAGATCGCGTCCGTACCATTTACAACGGCACAGACATGCAGATTTCGGCACCCGGTCAATCGGTATCGCCGAATGTACTGAGTGTGCGCGCTGAGCTCGGAATTCCCGCAGATGCCCTTATCGTAGGCCAGGTAGGCCGAGTGGATTCATTCAAAGGTGCGCCCCTCGCGGTTGAAGCTGCCGGGCAGGTGGTGAAAGCCTTCCCGAGCGCCTATTTTGTGTTTGTAGGACATACGGATCCGGAAATCCAACAGGGACTCTGGGAGATGGCATCCCAGTTGGGAATCGGGGATCGTCTTCGGTTCACCGGCGTTCGCAACGATATTGCAAGATTGATGTCTGCGATGGAAGTGCTCATTACGCCATCCGAGGCAGAGGCATGCCCGATGTCGGTGATTGAGGCGATGGCGATGGGCAAGCCCGTAGTTGCGTCACGTGTTGGTGGAATTCCGGAGCTGATCATCGATGGTGAGACGGGTCTACTCATTGAACGTAGAGTGGATACATTTGCGGAGGCAATTGAGAAGGTACTTGCCAATCAGGGCCTGCGAGATGATATGGGAGCCGCCGCCGCCGAGCGGGCCGAGCAGATGTTTACGGCCAACGTGATGGCAGCCAACATGGCAGGGCTCTATCGGCAGGTGATCGGCGCAGCATGAAGGCGCCCGTGCTCATGTATCACAAGGTTGGGGCGGAGAAAAACGGTCGACCTGACAAATTTCTGAATGTGAGCACGGTGGATTTTGCCCGCCAAATGCGATTCTTGAAACGCTTGGGTTACACCGGAATAACGTACGAGGCAGTCTGTATGGGATTGTTTCAAGGCAGTCCGTTACCGAAAAAGCCAGTATGCATTACGTTTGACGACGGCTACGTAAACGTTCTGGAAAACGCGACCGCAGTTCTGGGCGACCTCGGTTGGCCCGCGACCATCTTCTTACCGACGGAATATGTTGGACGGCAGAATCGGTGGGACATAGAATTCGGGAATCCGCAGCATAACATCATGACCTGGGACCAACTCAGAGGATTACAGGACAAAGGTTGGGAGATCGCTGGACATACGCACACTCACCTCAACCTCGGCAAATCGGATGATATTGTTGGATCGCAGGAAATTGTTCGCGGTCGGCAGGAGATCGCCGACCATTTGGGTAAACTGCCCTTAACATTCTGTTATCCATTTGGCGGTTATAATGAGGGAACTCCCGCACTTGTGCGAGAGGCTGGATTTATAGGCGCCTGCACCACAAAGAGCGGGGTCTCCAAGGACAGCACGGACCCGATGCAAATGCCACGCGTGAAGGTAGCTTACCGCGATAGACTCGCGGGATTCATATATCGACTTATGATTCGACCATTGCTGTAAACCCGCAGGGGGCAGCAGATACAGGGAGGAGAAAGCGTTGCCAGTTGTATACAATCGAGCCGATTCGGGCAAGTCATCAAATCAGAAGCCTGACAAGGCGCCAAAACAGCAAAAGCAAAAGGGCGGTGGCAGCAAAGCTGCGGACATCGATGCCGACGAAAAGAAGAAACTGATCGTCCTTGGCATTGGCACGGTAATTGCACTCGTGTTTCTCTACTGGTTGATCTTTATGCGCGCTGGTGGAGAACCTACCCCGGAGGGGGTTAACACTACATCCCCAACGGACAAGGCTGCCACTGGTGACGGAACCTCAAAGGTCGGCAAGAAGGGTGGACTCTCCCTCGGCGATGACCCGGCCTCTGACGGCGGAGCTGGTGCAGACAAGAGTGGAGCCAAACCACCAAAGTCTGATGGCGGCATGTAGTTAGTCGCAGTTAGCAAAAAACGGACCCCGATTTCGGGGTCCGTTTTTTGACTTATGCAATTGGTTCTTATCCCTCGACAACCCAGCTCACAGCCCTATTTTGATGTTTTCGTTCGGGAGCAAGTAGGCCGAGCGCAGTAACGAGATCACGGGGTCGCGGTGGAACCGTACGAATATCCCAACCGGTCTCTTCACGCAGACCTTCTACTGTTTGGTCATCCAGAAAAAGCTCCCCGTCGCGCAGGCATATTTCAGGAATATATACGGTCTCGTGCGCCGGAAATTCCTTGAGTTGCTCGATGATATCTGTAGATGTAATCAACCCCGCAATATTGATTCCACCGCCAAAGAAGTTGTTCTTGATGGCGCAGACGTTCAGGTCGACACCCTCAATCTGGTTCAACCGATCCGCGAAATTCTGAATAATTCCAGCTGGTAATTCGGATGTTACGAGAGTGGCGCTGACTGGCATCAGGGCCCTCTTTGGTAATCTGGAATCAAAGGACTTCGCATTCTCCTCAAAGAGCCTAACGGTGCCAATTCCATCTTCTAGCTGTGGAAAGTCCTCATAGTGAGTTGCTCCGGGTACAGGCTGCTCCGCGAGGAAATACCATTCGTCTGAAAGCCATGCGAATCGTGTGCCGAGTTGCTTCAGGAATCGCTTGGAGATCTCCTGAATATCGGTGATCATTGCTCTGGCGTAATCGCGGTCGGCGGTTTCCAGTTGCGGAAGTCGTTCCCGGAAACGGGTGATTCCAACAGGCACGATCGCCACGGACTGAACACCCGCGCGCTTGTTACTGATCGCACGGTGGTGCTTGGATAATTGCTCCAACGTTTCGTGAAGGGCCCCGCCATCGTTCCAGCCCGGGCAAAGGACGATCTGTGCATGAACATCAATCCGACTGTTAGCCAGCTCTTCGATCTGCGGAAGGATAGGCGCAGGATGCTTCTTGCCCAACAATCGACCGCGCAATTCAGGATCTGTGGCATGCACGGAGACATAGAGCGGCGATAGTTTCTGATCAATAATCCGTTGGAATTCCGCTTCGCTCACGTTGGTAAGGGTGACGTAATTGCCATGCATAAACGAAAGTCGGAAGTCGTCATCCATCAAATAGAGCGTCTTGCGCATCTTCTTCGGCATCTGGTGGATGAAACAGAAAACACATTTGTTGTTGCAGGTGTGGATTTTGTCGCCGAGGTCCGTCGCGAACATCAATCCTGTATCTTCGCCATCGCGCTTGCGAATGACGACCTTCAAAAGTTCGCCTTCACGTTCGACTTGGCAGGTCATGCGCTCATCTGTGGAGTGAAACTGGTAATCCAGGATATCGAGCATCGAGTGCCCATTAACACTTCTTAGGAGGTCGCCGACAGCTATGCCCGCCCGATGGGCCGCGCTCTTTGGTTCGACATGGGAAACAGTAAGGGCGTTGGGCGGATTCTTAACACGAATTTCAGACATGTTGCTATTGTACCGCGTTGTGTAAAGACCCTTTCGGATATCAGTCGGTCGATCTTTTGGTTAGACGTCACACAATATGTTAATATCCGTTCGATCTGAATAACACCAAATGATTCATTTCGTGGAATACCGGCTACGGAAGGAGTGCGAAATGTGCGGACACAAAGGTAAAATATCAACCTGTAACTCCCCATTATGGACCGAAAGGTTTCCCGCCAAAATGAATCTGTTTCGTGTGTTCGGATTTACCGGACTCCTTTCGCTCTGTGTTGTCTCTGGCTCATACAGCCAGGGAAAAATTCAAACTCAAAGTCAAGCCATTCCGTTTGGTATGCGGGCAAATGCCGAAAAGATGTTCTCCATGGAGACGTCCGCGCGAAAACGACTTGCCCCAACCCCATTTGGCCATGGCGACCTGAGTCGCAAAGAGATTGCGATCACATTTGACGATGGTCCGCACATTCTATGGACGCCGGCGCTTCTGGACGAGTTGCGACGACTCAACGTTAAAGTAACGTTCTTTGTTGTGGGCAAAATGGTCGACCAGCATCCTGAGCTCATCCAGCGCGAAGTCGCTGAGGGTCATGAGGTGGCAAACCATACTTATGATCACCTGAACCTCACCAAGCTATCGCCAGAGCAGGTTCAATCGCAGATTAAGCTTGGCGCAGAGGCAATTCGGCGAGCTGTGGGTTATGCTCCGATCTTCTTTCGACCACCGGGCGGGCAATTCAACGCATCAACACTTGCCGCTGCTTCTCGCTTGGGAGCGATACCGGTTCTCTGGACGGCGAATTCAAAGGACTTTGCGCACCCCAATCCGGATGTACTTGAAAAACGACTCCTTGCCATGCCGCATGACGGTGGAATACTTCTCTGTCACGACGGTATTCCAGAAACGATGAAAATTCTCCCCGACCTAGTTGCACGCCTTCGCGCCAAAGGATACACTTTTGTTACTGTATCAGAGTTGGCCAATCACTCTCGACGTGCTCCCTGATATTCAGACTGACAGGTTGAACCATGCCGCACCAGAAGTCTAAGTCACCCGTTTTTTTTGATGAATCAAATAGGCGTTGGACGTGGGCGCTCCGATTTGGGGCTGCACTTCTTCTTCTTGGTCTTTTCAGTGTCGGGTGTTTTCTTGTAAGCATTCTTGCCTTACCAATGTTGCCCCATAATTCTCTGCCTAAAGTTAGAGCTACGCGTGATCTAGGCAACCCGAACCCCGCCATGACGGACCACAAGCGAGCCCGTCGACAGTTTGCTCAGAAAATCGACCTGAAGAAACTCTCAAAAATGGAGGCCGATGATCGCGCTGCCATAGCTGCCAGGCTGGCAGCGAGAAGTCGGAATCGCATTAAGGTGGCCGGATTCACGTCGCCTGTTGTCGCGGGATTTTACGTCAACTGGGAAGAAACAAGCAAGGCATCCCTTCGACGCCACATAGATGAACTAACTCACTTCTTTCCCGAATGGCTGCATCTAACAGCTGATGGCAGGTCGGTTTTCGACGGTCGAATTGAAGAAGATAAAGTTGACGTTGACCCGTTTGTCCGCCAGCATGGAATACCCATTGTGCCGGTAATTAATAATTTTCGCTCTTTATCTGATCGTGACAGCGGTAACTGGGATTCCGCTGCTGTTCATAGACTCCTTTCTGTTACAAATAACCGTTCCACATTTATCAATCATTTAAAGACGTTTGTTCTTGCCAATCGCTGGCAGGGAGTAAATATAGACTTTGAGGAGATTCCTTCCGAGGATCGCGAGCACCTTTCAGATTTCATGAGCGAACTCTACACATCGTTTCATGCGGACAAGCTTATCGTGACGCAAGACATTCAGGTCGAGGACGACGCATTTGACATACAAGAACTCGCAAATTCGGTAGATGCCCTTATTCCAATGTTGTACGATCAGCATTCTCCTGGAACGGAGGAAGGCGCGGGAAGTCTTGCGGGAATCGACTGGACGCGGAAACAACTCACCGCAATTTTCAAGAAAGTGCCTTCGGGAAAGATAATTCTGGGCCTGGGGAACTATGCATATGACTGGCAAAAGGGTAGTACTGCAGCCGTAACAATGAGCTATCAACAGTCCGTGATTCAGGCAAAAGAATCGCAGGATCCAGCAGATTTGTCGGAAATTATTCAAATGGATGCGGCCACCCTGAATCCATTTTACAAGTATCTTGACGATGAAGGTCAAAGGCACTCGGTGTGGATGATGGATGCTACAACTTCCTGGAACCAGTGGCAGGTAGCCAAACCGAGTAAACCGGCCGGAGTGGCTCTCTGGTATTTGGGAGCCGAAGATCCGGGATTCTGGTCGATCCTGGGTAAGTCAAAAATCGGCACGGATCAGTCAGCGGAAATTGATCAGGGAGTGCTCAACAACATTACGTATGGTCGGGCGGCACAGGTCGACTTTGAAGGCGAAGGGGAGCTACTCAACGTCGTTGCTCAGCCACAGGATGGCAAGCGGTCATTGGTTAGAGATGTAAAGACCGGAATGATCTCAAAGATAAGTTATCTAGCGTTTCCTTCAGGATATGTCGTACGTCGATTTGGAAGCATGAAGAATGCCCTCTGCCTGACTTTCGACGACGGTCCGGACGCCACATGGACGCCGGCCATTCTGGACCTGCTGAAGAGCGAAGGAGTAAAAGCGACCTTCTTTGTGGTCGGTCAGCAGGCGCAGAATAATCCGTCCCTGATCGCCCGCATCTGGGATGAAGGGCACGAGATTGGCAACCACTCATTCAGTCATCCAAATTTTGCATTGACAAGTCGTGAGCGCACGTTGCTGGAGATAACCACGACCCAGCGAATCATTGAGGCGATCACCGGGCACACGACGTCCTTATTTAGACCTCCGTATGCAATTGACGTTGAGCCCCGAACTGGTGGAGAACTGAAGCCGATTATTCTGGCCTCGCAATGGAATTTTATTTCGGTTGGCGAAAAGATCGATCCGCAAGATTGGCGTTTGATCAAACCCGGTCCAGATGGAGAAACGATAGCTCGAACGGCTGAAGACATTGCTGAGGACGTATGGAATGGGCGATATGATGGCAACATTGTTCTCTTACATGATGGTGGCGGAAATAGGGCCACCACCCTGGAAGCTCTGCGACTGATCATCAGAAGATTCAAAAAGGCTGGCATCAGGTTCATACAAGTTTCTGATCTTATTCCGTCGAGGGCAGGGGTTGATAGTCGTTCGGCATTATTCCCGCGGATTACCGGTAGAGATGAAGCGCTGGTTGGTGTGGACAAATACGTCTTTGAAACTACCTACTTGCTGCAACGAACTATAGTCACGCTGTTCACGCTCTCACTGATTCTCGGGATCAGTCGACAGTTGATTGTCTCTGTTCTGGCACTGATCCAGAGGGCAAAAGAGGACAGGGCAAACAGAAAATTGCCGTTTCATTCCGCATCATACCGTCCTTTGGTTTCTGTGCTTATTGCTGCTTACAACGAAGAGAAGGTCATTAATCGGACAATCGAGACCGTGCTGGCTTCGGATTATCCAGACCTGCAAGTGGTTGTGGTTGACGACGGGAGTAAGGATTCGACATTTGAAGTGGTGATGGCAGAATATGGAGAAGATCCTCGAGTGGTGGCGTTGAAGCAGGGGAATGGCGGCAAATCGAGTGCGCTGAACCATGCGATGACCCGCGGAACGGGAGAGATTCTTGTTGCGCTGGACGCAGACACATTGTTTGCCAAAGATACGATTCGTCGATTGGTAAGGCACTTTGAGGACCCACTGGTCGGCGCGGTATCAGGCAACGTGAAGGTGGGCAACGCCACCAACATTCTCACAAGATGGCAAGCGCTGGAGTATATAACCAGCCAGAACTTTGATCGACGCGCATATGACCTGTTGAACTGCATCACTGTGGTTCCGGGTGCAGTCGGCGCATGGCGACGGGAAGCAGTTTCCCGTGTTGGTGGATATTCCGACGAAACCCTCGCCGAAGACACCGACTTAACGTGGAAAATTCGTCGAGCGGGATGGCGCATTGCAAATGACGGCGGCGCGCTGGCTTTCACAGAGGCTCCGGAGTCGTTGCCGAACCTCGCCAAGCAACGGTTTCGTTGGGCTTTTGGAACCCTGCAAAATCTCTTCAAGCATCGAGATGCAACATTTAGACATGGCGCATTCGGTTGGGTGGCCCTACCGAGCTTGTGGCTCTACCAGATACTCTTTCCGGCCATCAGTCCGATTATGGATGTGACGGTCGTGTGGGCGCTGATTACGGGCCATGGATCGCAAGTGGTGGGCTACTACCTCTTGATGATCTTCATTGAATTTCTTGGGGCAGCGATAGCCATCCGACTTGATCGTGCGAGCTGGGGGTTACTGCCGTGGCTGTTTCTGCAGCGATTTGTTTATCGGCAGATGATGTACTACGTGATTTTGAAATCCCTGGTTTACGCCGTACGCGGTGGGGCAGTCGGTTGGAACAAGTTTGAACGAACCGGTACGGCACAGGCAGGCAGTTAACAAAAAAGTGCAGCGGAAAATTCCGCTGCACTTTTTACTGTTTGAGACTTAACCGTTCAGCGTCCAGCCCTTGCGGTATTGTCGCTTTAGCAAGTCATTTGCTTCGGAGGAGTTGGTCACTCGACCCGTTGCGCCATCGTAATCGATCTTCTTGCCGACACGGTATGCGACCAGCCCGAGAAGCAACTGCTCGATCATGTTACCGCTGTACTCAAAGTCACAGGCAGTTTTCAAGCTCGGGTTTTTGCAGGCGTCCAACCACTGCTTCTGGAACTCGCCGAGGTTGGGAAGCATGGCGCTCTTGTCACGCGGCTTGTAGTAAGACATATCCGATTTATCACCAAGCGGCAGTATAATTCGGCTGCCAAAATCGGCGATAAGTGTACCGAGCGACCCATCAAACATTACGCCATGGTCGATCTTGTTCAGGTCGACATACGACTTCGGCGACTTCG
>JBDUAM010000463.1:0-6332 GCA_040004655.1 Chthonomonadales bacterium
TATCGTGGCGCCAAATGCAACAACAATGGCGGCCGCTCCACCTCGAAAGTTTGGCTCCACGCGAACCCCTCCGCCACCGGCGAAATCCGTTTTCTTCCAGCCGTTAAGGGTTTTGCCATCAAAGAGGTCTCGCCAGGGTCCTTCGGTGACTGCACCAATTGGCTTGCCAGAAGACCTCGACTTCAAAGAGTCTATCAATTTGTCGATAGAGTTGAGCGTGGCATACGCGCTGGTGATGGTCGACCGGGCCGACTGCGCCCTCGCGACGTGTGGCGAAATCAGCAGGCTGAGGCCAATTATTGCGACGGTGGCAGTGAAGTTCTTCATCGATGACTCCCGGGCAAGGTGGTTCGGCAGATATGAGCGAGTGAATATCGTTTACATATTATCCTATTCGGCCAAACTCATCAACGGTTTGGACAACGGAATAGGGCTAACGTTTCAAATACCACGTCGTAAACGTGCGTAGCCAGTAATCTGATCTCATCTGCTTGCCTCTACAATGTTATTGAACGCAAATCGACTCTCGAACAGCAGGTCCTCGTCACCGATGTCCAGCGCATAGAGAGCCACATAAGCCGTGTGCCAGATGGCCCGCAGCCGCGCAATCTCCCACGTAATACTCTCGATGTTACCGTACGGCTTGCGGAAATCAGCATGCGCCTCCGGCGGCAGAAAGATGTGAGCAATCGACAGGTCAATGGCTGCGTCGCCGATGTGCAGATCACCCCAGTCGATCACGCCTGACAACGCGTGCGCGTCGTCGACCAGCAGATGCCGCGAATAGAGGTCGCCGTGGACCAACGTGTCCGCACGCGGTTTGAAATCCGTCGGGGCGTCATCGATGATCTTGATAAGTGGGTCAATATTATCGAGAAACCCGATGTCGCGTAATTTAACCAGATCCGTTCGAGCACGATCCAACCGACGCGGGAACTCCAGTCGACCAATGGTATCCGGAGGCGCGCCGAGTTCAATTAATGGGGAGGTGGCCAGGCTGTGAAGTTGCTTCAAGAACAGAGCCAGAGGCTTTGCGACGGCGGTGCGTTGAGTGGCGGTCATGCGTGCAGAACAAGTGGTTGAACCAGGAAGTCGACGGTAGCCCGCAAACTTCCAATTGGAGGGTTCAGGCATTACCCCAACGAACTCGGGGATGGGTATCGGGAGGGGTAGCAACGGCGCAATGGTAGGCAGGATGTTGGATTCTATCGCGATGAGCGGGGCAGCAAACGCGCGTCGAGGAAACCGGAAGATGAAATCACCATTCACCAGGAATGCAAAGTTGTCCCAGCCCACACCCTGTAGCTTGACCTCAGCCAGCGAAAGAGTGGGGAACTGCTGCTCGATTAGACGCTTGGCGTCGTCAGCGGTGAATTCAATTTCGGCTGTCCATGGGGTGGGCTTTGGAACAGGCAAACCATTCAAAAGTAATCACTCCACGCCAACGTTACGCAAGAATCGACTGTACAATATTCCCCGCGACGTCGGTAAGCCTGAAATCCCGACCAGCGTAGCGGTAGGTCAGCTTCAGATGGTTCATGCCGAGCATGTGCAGAATGGTCGCGTGCAGGTCGTGGATGTGGACCTTGTTGTCTACCGCGTAGTAGCCGTACTCGTCTGTGGAGCCATATCTGAACCCGGTCTTCACGCCGCCGCCAGCAAGCAGCATGGTAAATCCGTGCTGATTATGGTCTCGGCCATCTGTGCCCTGTGCGCATGGCGTCCGCCCAAATTCCCCCCCGATCACCACCAGGGTGTCTTCCAAGAGTCCACGTGATTTCAGGTCGGTGATAAGCGCGGCAATTGGCTGATCCACCTCGGCCGCATTACTCGTGTGATCGCGCTTCAGGTCGCTGTGCTGGTCCCACTTGTAGCTATGCGTCACCTGAACAAATCGCACCCCCCGCTCGGCAAATCGACGCGCGAGCAGGCACTGCGTTCCGAAGTCTTTGGTCTTGGCGTTGTCGATCCCATAGAGTTTGCGGGTCGCAGCCGATTCGGAAGATATATCCTGCAACTCTGGCACCGCCATCTGCATCCGAAACGCCAGTTCAAAGGAGTTGATCCGTCCCTCTAGCGCAGGATCGGGGCCAGCTTTTTCAAGCCCATCCCGGTTCATCTGATTGACCAGATCAAGCTCCATACGCTGGACATCGTGCGGAGTTTCGCTGTTCTGGATGAACGGAACCTTCGCCTTTTCAGAGGAGATGCTGGCGTTCCCAATCGGTGTGCCCTGATAATCGGCGGGCAGAAACGCGCTGCTCCAATTGTTTACGCCGCCGTGCGTAAGCGTCGGACAGACAGTGATGAAACCGGGCAGGTTCTGGTTCTCGGTTCCCAGGCCGTAGGTCACCCACGATCCCATGCTCGGCCGAACAAATGTGTCGGACCCGGTATGCAGCTCCAGCAATGCTCCGCCGTGGCGAGAGTTTGTGCCGTACATCGAGTTGATCATGCAGACATCGTCGATCACGCCACCGATGTGTGGAAATAGATCGCTGACTTCGATGCCGCTCTGGCCATATCTTTTAAAAGCCCACGGCGATTTTAGTAGGTTTCCCGTCTCTCCGGAGACAATGCGCGGCTTAGAAAATGGCAGCGGCTTTCCGTGGTCGCGCGTAAGAATCGGCTTGGGGTCGAAGGTATCAACCTGACTGGGGCCTCCATGCAGAAAGACAAATATCACGCGCTTGGCCCGCGCGGGATACATCGGCTGTTTGGCAGCGAGGGGTAAAGCTGGCAACGAAGCCGCGGCTTCCCCTGTGAGTAACGAGGCGAGCGCCAGCGAACCAAACCCGACGCTGCTCTGCCGAAGCAGGTCGCGGCGCGTGAGAGTGCGATTCAAATGGCTATTCCAGTGTCGATTCAATTGCGTACACCCTCCCGGCTAATCCACATAGATAAACTCATTCACGCCAAACAAGGACTTGCAGAGGCTCTGCCAGACGCGCTTCTTGCGTGCCACCGGATCTGGTGTTGCAGAAGTGTAGGCAGCGTCAAAGCGGGTGAGGACTGCCTGCAGTCGATCGATGTCTTTCGACGATGCCATGCGACCGTAGCAGGACTCGAATGCCGATGAAATTCGACCGGAGTCGTCCAAATCCGTGCGGGCGATCAAGCGATCCGCCAGAGCTTTAGAGGCATCCAGAACCTCCATGCTGTTCATCATAAAGAGAGCTTGCGGGGCAACTGTTGTGCTGGACCGATCCCCATTCATCACCGTCGGGTCGCCAAAGTCGAAGGCAGTATAGACGTCGTATAGTGCGCTGCGGATTACGGGCAGATATAGTGACCTGCGCGCAGATTTGTAGTTCACGGGGTCACTGTTGGCAGTGCTCGTTACATATTGCCTATCACTGAACTTGAGCAGGGAGCCGCCCATGGTTGGGTCAAGAGTGCCGCTAACGGCGAGCAGTGAATCCCTGATCTCTTCGGCATCAAGCCGTCGACGATCTGTTCGCCAGTGGAGTCGATTTTCGGGGTCGAGCTGAGCGGCCTTCTGGTTGAACGTGGAGGACATTATGTACGTGGCGCTCAGCATCATCTGCCGATGCAGATCCTTGAGCGACCAGCCACTCTCCATAAAAGTTGTTGCAAGGTAATCGAGAAGTTGTTGGTCGTCCGGCCGTTCTCCGAGCGTGCCGAAGTTATCCGGCGACCCGACAATGCCCCGACCAAACCGCCATCGCCAGACCCGGTTTACAAACACTCGTGCTGTCAACGGGTTCTGCTTACTGGTTAGCCATTGGGCAAATTCCAACCTGCCACTGTGGTTGGGTTCGATCACAGTCCGGCCCGTGGTTTCCAAAACTACAGGAAATCCGCGAGAGCATTCTGCGCCGAGGGTCAGGTAATTCCCACGCAAACTGACCTTCAGATTGGTAGGTTTGCCGTCCGAAACAGCCATGGCGCGAGGCAGAACCGGTCGATTCTTCTCCAGCCCCTTGATCTCGCCATCCAGCAGGGCCAGCCGTGATTTAACGCTGGATTCAAAAGCGCTTTCAAGCGCTCCCGATTCTTCGAAGGTAAAGTCTTTCGCGCCAAGATCGGCGGTCTTCTTCACCGCCTCCAGGGCCTGCTGCAACAGTGCGGCATTCAGCCCCTTTTCTGAGGCAATGGAATTTAAGGTGCCTGTTACCGGTGCGCTCGGTTTCGGGGTCAAGAGTAGCTTATCGACGTGCGGGAAGTAACTCTCTCGCTCCAGTTTGATGGTGTTATTTCCGGCTTTCAGAAGGATGATCGCTTCCCCAAACCACTTTTGCGCATCAGGATTAAATCCCCCTGTGACCTTGCCAGCCGCAGAGGACGTGATCAATGCGCCGTTTACATAAATCGCACATGGACGTGTGTCGCCGGACGCATACCGGAGGTCGATCTGATAAGGCATGGCTGAAGGAATGTTTATATCGTACTCGGCTCGATTGGGATAGGTTCCGGCATTCACGAGAACACCAATCCCCTTGCCGAAGCCGTTTCTATCTTTCAAAACATTTCCGCGAACAAAGTCTTCTGCCTCAATCAAGATGCTCCCGGCGGGAGGAGCCATGCCCTCAGAGCCTAACATCGGGGTTAGTGAAGCAATACTCTTCTCCGCGGCGATGGCACTGCGTGCGGCTTCCAGGTAGACCGCTACTCGCCCATTGGCTTCTTTAAGGATTGGAGCGGACGCGTCCCGAGCGGCCTTGGTTCGGGCGTCTTTCTTCTCTTTTAGGCTCTTCTCAATAGCTTCAGACCGCTCGCGTGCAGCCTTATCCACAAGTGGAATCTCCTGCCACTCGGCCATGTTCTTGAAATTCATCATGGTCTTTGTGCTCTTGAAGATACCGGCCAGCGCATAGTAATCGGTCTGCGGGAAGGGGTCAAACTTGTGATCGTGGCATCGCGCGCAGCCGATGGTTATTCCCAGAAAAGTCTTCCCAAGCGTATCGATCTGCTCATCGATGATATCCATCTCCTGCTTCACAGGATCATCTTCCGCCAGCATCTTGGGGCCAAGGGAGAGGTAACCGGTCGCGATGATTCGATCCATGTCGCTCGGCGCTTTTGGATCCGAAAGCAATAGGTCACCGGCAACCTGCTCATGGATAAACCGATCAATGGGTTTGTTCTGGTTGAACGCATTGACCACGTAATCGCGATATCGCCAAGCATTCGTGAAGACAAGGTTTTCGTCGACGCCATTCGAGTCGGCGTATCGAGCGACATCCAGCCAGTGTCGGCCCCACTTTTCGCCATATGCAGGGCTTGCCAGAAGGCGGTCGATTACTCGGGCATATGCTCCCGGTTTGGTATCAGCCAGGAAGTCGGCGATCTCCTTGGGAGTCGGCGGCAGCCCGATCAGATCGAACGTAGTGCGTCGGATGAGGGTCCTGCGGTCAGCGACGGGAGCTGGTTTGAGTCCCTTAGCTTCCAGTTTCGCAAGAACAAACCTGTCAATCGGGTTCTGTATCCACCAGGTCGCCTTGACGGTTGGAAGTGCAGGTTTGCCCGGGGGAATAAACGCCCAGTACTTCGGTTTGCCGGGGGTATTTGCAGGGGCAACAGGCTTCGCGACTTCTTCCGGCCATTTTGCGCCAGCTTTGACCCAGGCAGTCAACGCTGCGATCTCCGCATCTTTGAGTTTGCTGTCCGGCGGCATTTTTGGAGCGCCTTCGGCGTGACGAATGGCTTTGAGGAAGAGACTGCCATCGAGGTCGGCCGAGTTGATCGCTGCTCCTTTGCCACCACCCTTTAGCATTCCAGTTCGAGTATCCAGAAGCAGGCCAGCCTTAACGGGATTACTCGCCGCCGAATGGCACGAGAAACATCGCTCGATCAAAACCGGTCGAACGCGATTCTCGAAAAACGCAGTGGAAGTGGGCGTATCGGCTTGACCCAATGCGGTGACCTGCAGGCACGCCCCAACGAGCGATCCGGCAGTCAAAACCCCGGCCAGACCCAACGCTCGCGCAGTTCTCATGATCGAGTTTCCAAACTCAAGATATGCCTCGGAGAAACTAAATTAAGGCAGTGTATTCCCGGCTGCCCGATAAATCTCGTACCACTCCGGACGGGTAAGCGCGACACCACACGCCAGCGCGACCTGTTTAATTCGGTCCGGACTTGTAGTCCCCACAACCGGCTGCATTCGTGCGGGGTGACGCAAAAGCCACGCAATCGCCATCGTGGTGTTCGTGACATTGTATTTCTCCGCCAGCTTATCCAGAACCTTGTTCAATTCCGGAAACTTTGGATTGTCGAGAAACGTGCCTTCAAAGAATCCGTATTGAAATGGCGACCATGGCTGAATGGTCATCTTCTTCATTCGGCAATAGTCGATGATGCCGCCGTCC
>JBDUAM010000297.1:0-6323 GCA_040004655.1 Chthonomonadales bacterium
CTGGACCTGCTTCGGGTCCTCGTCGAGCCGAGAGCCATCCTGATCGCTGAGAATCTGGCCTTGCGCTGTCACCGAATACTCATACGTGCCCGGCGTTTCACCTAACGGCAAGGCCTTTTGATGAACTTCGGAAATTGCTCGGGAAGGGTCGGGTACTCCAGAAATACGCGCCTTCAAGAAGGCCAGTTCTCTCGGTTTTTCGATTGGTCTATTGACCGAAACCGCCGTCGAAAGTGCAAAATCGACCGGGGGCACATACGTAGCACCAGCCGTCTCTCCTGCCACTTCAAACTTTGGCGCCATGCCATCCGGGTTCATTGCCGATTCCTTCGCCTCCGTGAACATGGCAATGGAAGTGGGCCCAAGAGACATTTCCGCTTTCACGAGATCTCCTGCGGTCGTCTCCCATGATCGCATTATCCCCATGGAACTGGTGGATCGCATTCGGAAGAGCTTCTGCTGTGTTCCACGAACCTTCACTGAATCGGCGGACTCCATCATTACATCCGTCTTTTCAAGATCAATCGTTAGCGGATTCAGATAATAAAAGGATTCGGTTTTGCCGAGCTGGTGTGAACTACTTTCCCCTGAGAACGTCGAATCGGCAACAAGTCTTGCGCCGGGAGGAATAGCGACTTCTCGACTGCTGGCCGATCCACCTGCATGAAAAGTGATGAGAATCTTGTCTGGTTTGTACTCGGCCTGAAGCTCCATAATGCTGCCTTTGGAGCGAATTCGATGTTCCTGGAACATTGGCCTATGATTTGCGTCACTGTATGTAACCGTTTCTGTATCCTGCGAAATGGTCTGGCCGAACATCAACATTTTGGTGAAGCTATGAGTTGTGGTTTTTGTGAAGTTTTGGCCCCGAAGAGTGGCCGGTGCGGTAGAGACGGAGGTCCAACCCATCTTTTTGCCATTTAGGTACATTCCGATCCAAACATCTTTTTTGGGATCGTCAATCGTTAGGCATGACAGGGCAGATGAACGGGTGAAGGTGACTAACACTACCATGAAAAGAATCGGCAAACGTGCGATCTTCATGTGTGCGCTCCCTTCGTTGAGGCAATTTTAAACATTATACCACGCGGGCACTCCGTTAGTGGGAGCAGTGACTTGCCGTATTAACATCACATTCATGGAAAGCGGTCGAACGACGATTTCCATCTAATGGCGGATGTGTTTGATCGCTTGCAATACCATAATGGCCTCTATGCAAGAAAACTAAATACGTGAAAGTTGGCACGAGATGAAATTAATGCGAGAAAGTGTGGCGCTGATAGCCATCGGGATTGCGGACCTCGTCACGACACTTCTTTGGGTACACAATTCGGGAGCTAAAGAAGCGAACCCTATCTTCAGAACGTATCTCGAATTAGGCGATGGTTGGTTTGTGGCTGCGAAAATTCTAATGCTTGGCGGTCCCATTTTCCTATTGGAATGGGCTCATAAAACGCGCCCTCACTTTGCCAGAATGGGCGCGAGGCTCGCCGCCGTTTCCTATATCTGTTTGTACGGCGCAGGAGTCTTTGGCATAAACCGGCCTGCGGAAGCTTCGCAATCTGCCCACCTTGAGATGGAGTCAACAGAATCGTTCAATGATAGAGCAAAGCACACGGCGAAATACCGGGAAATCTACTCTGCATCACGCGGTAGATACCCGCGAACTGTGAAACCAATTCCATGTATTTTTATCGTTCAGGATTATTAGGAAGTATCTTCGCGCGACTGCGTCGCCCGAGATTTGCCGTCCAAAATACAACTTACCGTCATATCGCCCATCACATTCACGGCGGTGCGGCAGCGATCCAGGAACCAGTCGACTGTCAGTAACAACGGTACGTACTCAATCGGCAGACCAACGGTCGTAAATACCAGCAGCATTGTGACCAGTCCAGCTTCCGGAATTCCAGGGGCTCCAACGCTGGCAATTACTGCCATAAACGCCACGACAATTTGCCTCGGGATTGGCATCACCATCCCCAGCGCCTGAGCGATGAACAGGGGCGCCATCGCCTCATAAAGCGCGGTGCCATCGTTGTTAAAGTTACTGCCCACCAGTGCGCCCATACTCGCCGATTCGTCCCGTACCCCTACTTTGTCTTTCAAACAGGCGTAAGTTAGTGGCATCGTTGCGGTGGAGCTGGCAGTCGCAAACGCCGTCATCAATGCCTCTGATCCCCCCTTAATAAATTCCCTTGGTCTCACCCAGGAAGAAAGCGTCACTCTGGTCAGGTAGAAGACCACTTGCAGTATCAGGGCGGTAACGACAGCGACCACGAAAGCTCCCAGCGAAACAAACGGCGCAAACCCTTTCTGCCCAACGATCGCGGCTACAACCCCGAAAACCGCCAGCGGAATGACATCGATAATCCAGTGCAACGCGATCATCATGCACTCGAAGAGGGTCTCAATCGACTGCTCAATTGGTAGATAGTCTACTCTGCCATCCAACATCTGCTTTGTCCGAACTCGACGGAACGCCACCCCAAACGCAATCGCGACAAATATGACCGAAATTACGTCCTTGCCTGCGGTAAACGACCCGACGATGCTATCAGGAACTTTATCCTTTACTTCTGCCCATGGGTCGAACGGCTTGGATTTTGCCTTCGCCTCGTTCCGTTTGATGGCGCCAGCTACAGCTTCATCGAAGGTGGCATTTGGCCCGGTGGCAGTCATGTCCGTCATTGTTGGAGGGGCGAGCTTGGCCCAGTTGCCGGGTCGAATAATGTTGACGACAACAAGGCCTATGGATATGGCGACAAGGGTATTCGACACAAGCAGCCACGCAATCTTTTTGGCTGATTGCGAAGATATATCCGCCTTAATGAGCGAGCTCACAACGGCCACGAAAATGAGGGGAATTACGAGGGCGCGCAACAGCTTGAGAATGACGTCGCTGAGTTCGCGGCAGACGGCGGCTTTGTCGTGAAAGATTAGACCGACAATAACCCCAATCACAAGAGCGCCCACGATGCGTGGCGCCAGGGGAAGATCATGCCAAATTCGGAACGGATTGAAGCGCCTTCCGGCGGAAGTCATCCGGTACGTCTCCTCAACAATGTTGATGTTACCTGACTATTATTGTTCAACTCGGACTACATTTCCACCTGCTCAGATTTTGACATTGAGAATGTCTGGTTGCCCGATAGAAGATGTACTCGGCGAATAAATTCGCAACTCTTGAGGGCACGAAGTGTGCCAGCGCGGACCCAGAGTTGAGTCGCCGGAGGTTGACTTCGTGCCCCTCCCAACATCGGTTTCAACCAACGAATGGAGACTGCAAAAAAGCTCCTGCTCTTTGCCATCGGCTAAGTACAGGAGCTTTTTTAAGAAAACTACTTGAGAGATGCGAGATATGTTGCGAGTGTCTTGATGTCGCCATCCGACATCTTACCTCCGAATGCGGGCATCCGGGATTGCGGGTTGTGCGTCTTCGGATCTTTGATGTGAGCGCCAATCCAATCAGCGTCGTGAGCGGCTTCGGCGCCAGCGTGGCTCAAGTCAGGCGCTTTGCCACCACCGCCATTCAGTCCGTGACACTTGCCGCAGCCGTTGTTTTTGAAAAGTGCATCGCCGCTGGCGACCGGCGTTCCGCTTGACGGGGTGCTGCCGCTACTTGCCGCATCCCCTCCTTTGTTACAGCCGGTAAGCGCCATAAGAGCACCGGCCATAACTACTCCGCAAACAACAAATCCATTTACTCGCTTTTCAGGGGACATGTTATCTCCTTTAGGGATAAGTGCTGCCAAGGACTCAATTTGCCACGAACAGTATTGCTATTGGGAATTTACTTCATCAACTCCAACCACTCAGCAACCTGACGGGTGTGATAACCGTCGTGGCCGACGATCATCACGCACATCGAATCGACTGTCATCGGCCCTAGCTCGGGACGCAGTCCTGGCCGCGACCACGCCGCGTCGGGAAGTTCACTCAAGTAATTTGCAAACCTCTCGCGACCGGTTACAAATCTAGCAAGCTGCACGGCTGCATCGCTGTGTGCATAATCGTTATCAATGGCGACCTGCCCCTCATCAATGTTTGGCAGCGTAGGGTTATCTTCATCCACCATTCGCGAGACTCGAGTGAAGAAGATATCTTCCCAGTCGGCGAGGTGGCAGAGCATCTCTCGAAGAGTAAACCTGTCTGCATATGGTCGCAGGTCATAATTGATCTTGTCGGCATTTGCAATCATGCTTGATATGACGATTGGTGTTGCCTTCAAGCCATGTTGTAAGTAAGTTCGAACCTGCGGAATTAGCACGGAAGTCCCCCGGTAGGTATTGGTGTCTAACTCGGCTATTTTCTTGCGTCGAGTAACGCTTTTAATCGGCGACCAGCGTCGTTCAACTGCTTAACCGCCTCACGACGAAGCAAAAGGGCCTCTTCATCGACCACTGATTTCTGCGACTCGAGACCTTCCAGTAATTTGTCGGCGCTCTGCATCATCAGACTTGCACTCTGGCCATAATACGACTTAATTCGATTCATCCCCGGCGTCGGCACAGGCATCTCGTCGAGGCAGCCAGCAATATCTTCGGCGCGCTTTCGGATAGCCGTGTATTCCTGATACGCTTTTTCACGATTGATATTAGTGGTTGTGAAATTGCCCCGAACAATCTGAATGCGATTCGAAATCTCGGTAAGCGTCGATTCAATCACCTGGAACATGCTAGCGAATTCGGGTTCAAGATTGGCTCGATCATCCACTGGAGTCAGATTGATGGCCGACTGCAGAGCCGCATTACTGCTCTTATAGTTTCCTCGTACGAGTTCCATTCCTGCAATTCGGCGGAATACAACCGGATTCTTAATCTCAGAATTTGCTGCGACTGCAAACTCTGCTTCCGCCTCTTTAGTTCTGCCATTTCTCAGGTAGAGATCTCCAAGAGATACATGATTCAAAGGATCCTTCGGATCAATCCGAATGGCCTCTTTGAACTCGGCCATGGCGTCATCCATTTGCATGACATCCGCATAGCCTTCACCCAGCAAACGGTGCAATGACCCATCATTCGGAATGATCTCTACAGCGCGTTGGGCTTCCTGACGAGAGACGTCGGTCCAGCCGCGTTCCCGATAGGCCATAATCAGTTCTCGACGCAATGCTGCGTCTTCTGGCTTCTCCGTAACCGCTTTTCGCAGCGAGAGTATTAGTCCGGCGACATCGCCATTTCGACGCGCCCGATCTACAAGCAGCTCATAAACAGATGCCGCATTCGGATTCTTAGGCAGATTAACGCCAGAATTGGATTTTGGAGTGACTGGCGGATCGCTTGCTCGTTTGCCAGGGTCTGGAGAAGGGGTCTTGCTTCCAAGATTGGCTGGCTTGCCGATGGGTGTAATAGGAGGCGAGCCTTCAACAGTTGGTGGTGTGCCCCGGCTAATGGTGTTGTTGTTTCCATTTACAAGCACGCCATTGGACTTTGCCGAGAGGCGTTTCACAATTTCATCGACCTGCATGTGGATGGCAGCAAGCACGCCTGCATTCTTCCCTGTGGTCGCTTTCATCGTACTGAGCCGATCGGTAGCGACAGTGGTCCACGTATTCGGTGCGAGGAGATAGTCGAGCGTCATCTGGGTCGTCAGCGAATCCTTGAGATTGTCTGTGGATAAGATGACTACATAAGTCGCTCCCACGGCCTGTGCGACCTTATGCACAACTTCGCGAGACGGGTTGGATGTAACGTCGCTGGACTTCAGCTTGGCCGTTCTTAGGGCGTCCGCGACCGAAGTTGAATTCCTGGAATAGAGAACAGGATCGAATTTACCTGCCTCGCGAATAGGACCGTCCAGGTGTGGTGAGAGATCAAAGTATCGATCTGAAGGGATCAAGTCCGGCTGAGAAACGACTAGTACAACAGGATTGTTTCCGGTTTGAGCCACAGCTCCCAACACGATGACCGCCACCATGACAATAGACACACTAATAGTTGCGATTCCGCTTATGGCTCGCTTAAGATACATTACTGGCAAACCTTTATCCCCGATTCGGATGCTTTAATGCCCCTTGTTGCAGCCTCGACGTTTTTGCCGGCCGCGATCATCTCTTTGTAAGATTTGATCGCAGAATTGTAATGCTCAATGGCCGCCGCGTTTTCGTCGAGTCGCTGGTGGCAGAGGCCAATCTGGTAGTGAATGGGTGCAGCATCGTCACCGGCGCCATCCAGCGCTCGGGTGTAGTAGGTCACGGCCTTTTTATACTGTCCAGCGAGCTGTTGCTTTTGGCCCTCACGCCGATTCTCAGATGAAGACATGTTGCTGGAATTGTCACTGGCAGGCGGACGGGTATTGACATTGCCACCACCAGCCGTTCC
>JBDUAM010000557.1:0-6313 GCA_040004655.1 Chthonomonadales bacterium
AGCAAGGAAGATCGACAGATTCTGGATGACCACGCATCGCTGGTCCGCGAAATGGAATCTGATATTCGAGCCTCCGCAAAAGACGTTGGGCATGCGGTTCCGGCCATTGATCCGGCTGTGCGTCGCGATAACGATAATATTCCCGCCATCACCAAACAACAGATTGACTTGCTGGTGAATAGTTTCTCCGCTGACTTTGCTCGCGTCGCGACATTCCAGTTCACCAACTCCGTTGGGCAGGCGAGAATGCACTGGCTGGGCATCAACGAGGGGCAGCACGACCTATCGCACGAGCCAGACAGCAATACCGCCGCCCAAGAGAAATTGACCAAGATTAACAACTGGTACGCGCAGCAGATGGCCTACCTCGCCAAACGCCTCGCCGAAACTCCGGAACCGGGTGGCCACGGCAGCCTGCTGGATAACACCACCATCATTTGGACCAACGAACTTGGCCAGGGCAACTCGCATACTTTGGATAACATTCCGTTTGTGCTGGTCGGCAATGGTTTAGGATTCAAAATGGGCCGGTCGCTGAAGTACTCGAGGGTCCCACACAATCGACTGCTGCTCTCCATGGCGCAGGGTTTTGGGCACAACATTACCAAATTCGGCAACGCAGACTTCTGCACCGACGGGGCTTTGTCGGGGTTGGTTTAGTTATGAGTGACGAAGTAAAGAACATTCCGGGGCGCTCCATCGCGAACGTCGTGCATCGGTACAAACTGGGAGAAGAGCTCTCCGACAGAGAGTACTGGCTCTCGCGAACACCTGCCGAGCTAATTGCCGCCGTTGAGATGATGCGCCGTGAAGTCCATGGAGAGAATTATGAGACTGAAATGCCGCTTCAACGGGTTTTTCGAATCGTTAAATTGTCAGAATGTGATAGTTGATATTTGCAACATACTTTGGTATTTAGAGCTACGTCGTTTTGCACCGATTATTGCCCTTAGGTGAAAGCTCTTACTTACGAGTTCAATCGGAGAAAACATTGGTTCAGATCAACAAAGCAACAGAACTACTTTCCCCAGGCGAATCGGCAGTAGTCGTTCTCACTGATGGACGACTATTTCAGTGGAATTCCGATGACACTGGAACATCCGGGAACTGGAAATTCAACCCAAATGGTCATCAAATAGTCAAAGTGATTGTTTACTACAAATTTGAAAACCAACCTGTGAGTGATATCCTAATCGGTAATTTCGAGGGTACCGTGGCACCTCAGTCGTCCGACGATTACAAGACGGACGGACGTTTGGTAATTAAGATGTCTAGTTTGCAAAAGATCGGAATTACAAGAGTGAACTGGAAGACCTTTGCAGATGCGGGAGCTAATCCTGTTCGCTTTTTACCTTGATTAATAATAATGTACAGGTTGCTATCCTTGATTGAAAAAGATACGAAATTAGCGTTATTGCGCAGCCCAAAAAGGGAATCCAACGCCTAACAAATAACTTAATCTTGGTATCGCAATTATCTTCCAAGGATGTTAACCTCATGCCCGACCCAAAACCCAGATGGAAAAAAGGACGCGGAAAGCTCGGATTTCTGGCGCCGCTGCTTGGTAGTTGGCAGGCGACTGCGGATACCCAAATGGGTCCGGTCAAATGTACGCGCGTGTTCGAGAAGGCGCTGGCGGATACTTACATCGAACTTGTTGCACGCTGGGATTTTGGCGGCAAAGTATATGTTGAGCATGCGATGATCGGGGTTGATCGCGAGGGCGTTGTCACCTTCTGGTCCTTCACCAGCGATGGCAAGAACTCCATGGGGCACGTGACCGACGTCACCGATATCCACCCCGAGGCCATTGGATTTGAGGCAGAGATGCCCGCTGGCACCGCACGCATGGTCTACTGGCCGGATGAGACGGACGGGTTCTACTGGGTAGTCGAGTCTAAAACCAAAAAGGGCTGGAACCGATTTACCACTCATCACTATAGTCCGGCGGTTCTGTAACTTGATGGACTTTCGGAACTCAAAGAAGATATGAAATTGGTCAATCAGTCGTCAACACATAGATTACGAACCGGGATTGTTGCTGGGAGTGTTGCCGGGTTAGCCCTTGCCTCCGCGTATCTCGGCGCCCCGACTGCCGGAGCGATTTCACCCCGCCAGACTAAACCGGCTCACTCAACGCTTGATCGCGGATTCATCGCAAAGTACTGCCTCGCTTGCCACAATGCGACCTCTGCCAGCGGCGGACTCAACCTGTCCAATGCAGAGATCAAGCCCACAGACTCGAAGAGTTTTGCCTTGTGGGTGAAGCTGCACGATCGCGTTTTGAATGGCGAGATGCCTCCGAAGAGCGCCGCACAACCGACCCCCGCGGCTCGAACCAATTTCCTTGCCAACGTTTCTCGTCCTCTTATCGCGCAGGAAGAGGAGACCGGCAGACGCGAAGGTCGAAGCGTTTGGCGACGGATGAATCGGTACGAATACGAGAACACCCTGTGTGATCTGCTCGACGCACCGTGGCTGCAGATCAAAGAGATGCTGCCGGAAGATGGACTCGCTTATCGTTTCAACAAGGTGGGTTCTGCGCTCGATATTTCGTACGTTCAGATGAGCCGATATCTCGCCGCCGCGCAATTCGCGTTGAACGAGGTGATGGCCAAGCAGGTCACCCAGCCACCGACCACGACTCGCCGATACTACACGCGTGAACAGCGGTCGTTTGTGGGCCTGGCAAAGTTTAATGAATTTAACGGCAGTCCGGAACGCGCTACTTTCCCCATCATCGGCAATGAGGCGGATATCCCCGCGCTGGAAGAGACAGGTCCCATGACCGTCGGCTCGAAGGATCCGGTTAAGCGCGAGACGGAAGGAATGGGTGTTGTAGCGAGCGCATACGAACCGCTCCAACCAAAGTTCAATCAGTTCCGGGCGCCCGTGGCTGGCAGGTACAAACTTCGAATCTGCGCACACTCGTTCTGGGCTGGACCCGAGAGTCCGCAGCGATGGTGGCACCCGAGTCGAAAAGTGGTCTCCGCGGGTCGAACAGAAGAACCGATCAGCCTCTACGCCTCGTTCCCGCCACAGCGACTGCGAAAGCTCGGCAGCGTAGACGCAGGCAAAGAACCGACCGTTGGTGAGATGGAAGTCGATCTGTTGAAGGGCGAATCCATTGAACCAGACGCGGTGCGCTTCTTCCGGTCCCGCCCGCCCGGATGGCACAATCCACTCGCGCAAAAAGATGGCCAGCCCGGCGTCTGTTTCCACTGGCTAGAGGTTGTGGGTCCCATTCAAGAGTCATGGCCCGGTAGGGGTCATAAACTGATGTTCGGCGATCTTGCGCTGAAGTCCGCCGGTGTTGGGAAGGTGGAAGCTGTTTCGACTGACCCAGATGGCGACACGACCCGGTTACTTCGCGGATTCATGCAGCGTGCAATTCGTCGACCCATATTGGCAACAGACATTGATCCTTACGTCAAACTTGCACGAAAATCACGTGATGCTGGATCGACCTTTACCGAATCGATGATCACTGCCTATTCCGCGGTGCTCTGCTCACCGGGATTTGTGACGCTTGAGGAGAAGCCAGGCCCGCTGGATGATTACGCGCTCGCTTCGCGCCTCTCGTACTTCCTCTGGAATTCCGAGCCCGACGCCACGCTTCGAAAGCTGGCTGATCAAGGTGCGCTGCGCAAACCCGGCGCGCTCGCAGCACAGGCCGAACGCTTGATCGCCGACAAGCGGTCTCACCGGTTCTCTGACGCGTTCCTCGATTACTGGCTCGATCTGCGAAAGACGGACAACACATCTCCCGACGAAGAGCTCTATCCGGATTATTATCTGGATGATTACCTTGTAGAGTCCTCGATCGACGAGACGCGCGCCTTCTTTGCCGAATTACTTCGAGGGGATTTGCCGTCAAGAAACTTGGTAGCGTCGGACTTTGTGACGATCAATGATCGACTGGCGACGCTCTACGGAATTCCTGGAGTTTCAGGTTCTGGAATTCGACGGGTCGAATTGCCGAAAGACTCCGTTCGGGGAGGGCTGCTCACTCAGGCGAGCGTCCTCAAAGTCACCGCGAACGGAACGACTACGTCGCCTGTTATACGCGGAGCGTGGATTTGCGAGCGAATTCTCGGGCAGCCGGTTCCGCCGCCTCCGCCGGGAGTGGCTGCCGTTGAGCCTGATATCAGAGGCGCGGCGACCATTCGCGAGCAGCTTGCAAAGCATCGCACACAGCCCACCTGTGCCTCGTGCCACACACACATTGATCCACCCGGATTTGCTCTGGAGAACTTTGACGTCTTCGGTGGGTGGCGCGACAAGTATCGTGCCCTCGGCAAAGGTCCGAAGGTCGCGGGATTTGGTAAGAACGGACAACCTTTCGATTTCTATCCGGCGCAGAATGTCGATCCGTCGGGCGAACTTACAAATGGCCGGAAGTTTGAAGATGTTCGAGGTTTGAAGCGACTTTTGTTGCAGGATGAGCGACAAGTCGCCCGGAATCTTGCCCGGCAACTTGTGACCTATTCCACCGGAGCGCCAATTAGCTTTGCGGATCGCGCGAAGGTAGAAGCAATTCTTGACAGAACCAAAGCAAAAGGATACGGGGTAAAATCGATTATTCATGCAATAGTCGAAAGCGACCTCTTCAGGAGCAAATGAGACGATGAAAGACTTTTACATGTCAAATTCTAAACCAATTTCTCGCCGCGAAGTCCTCAAGGGCGCGGGAGTTCTCCTGGGATTGCCTCTCCTTGATGCCATGGCCCCTGCATTTGCGCGTGCGGATCAGCAATCGCTGGTCCCGCGTCGCTTCTTTGGCATCTGTAACAACCTTGGCGTGCTGCCAGACAAGTTCTTTCCGAATCCCGCGCAGGCGGGTCGAGAATATACGCTCTCCCCGTACCTTGAACACCTTCGAGACTTCAAAAATGATCTTACTGTCTTCAACGGCGTCACGCATCCTGACGTGGATGGTGGACATCCGGCCGATATCTGCTTTTTGACCGCCGCCCCACACCCGTCCAGCGGCGGATTCCATAACTCGATTTCGTTGGACCAATATGTCGGTGAACGAATTGGACACCTAACAAGATTTCCATCCCTGACGCTTGGTGTGAATGTAACAAAGGGCGCAAGAAGCCTATCGTGGACTGCCGGCGGAGTGCTCATTCCCTGTGAGGATCGACCATCTGAGATTTTCAAACTGCTCTTTTTGGGGGGATCACCGGCAGAAGTTCAGGCACAGGCGCGTCGATTAGCGATGGGCCAGAGCATTATGGACACGGTTGCAGATCAGACCAGTAAGTTGAAACGAAACGTCGGAGCCCGGGATCGGGAGCGATTAGATCAGTACGCGACAGGAGTTCGAGACCTGGAGAAGCGGATGGTACAGTCTGCGGAATGGGAAAAGAAGCCAAGGCCGGTCGTGACAGAGAAGGCGCCTGTCGACCCGATGGATCCGAAAGAGTATATGGAGAAGGTCCGCCTGATGTATGACATGGCGCGGCTCGCGTTTGAGACAGACTCCACTCGAAACATCACCTTGATGCTCGACAGCGTCAACTCACCGGCGATTCAAGTAGAGGGTAAGGCAGTCTCCGACGGTTATCACAACCTCTCGCACCATGGTCGAGATCCGAAGAAGCTCGCTCAGTTGGAGAGCATCGACCGCGAGCACATGAAATTGCTGGCCGGTCTATTTGGCGCCCTCAAGACCCACAAAGAGGGCAACGAAACGCTGCTCGACAGGACAATGGTCCTCTACGGCAGCAACCTCGGCAACGCCAATACCCATGTCACCACCAACCTGCCGGTAATGTTTGCTGGCGGGGGTTTCAAGCATGGTCAGCATCTGGTCTACGATCGAGAAAGAAACTATCCGCTGCCGAACCTCTTCGTGAACGTGCTCCAGCGATTTGGCATAGAGGCAGATCGCTTCGCCTCCAGCACCGGCACGATGCGCGGGTTGGAGATGGATCGTTCAGCCTAAGACGGGATTTTTACGGATTGGCCTGGATGTATTTCTGCATCGCATGTCCGAGTTGCATCTTCCTGCAGACGGTACATTATTTCGCCTGATTGGGATGGACGAGTCTTAAATATTTCCACGCGTCAATCATAACAATAGTGTTAATGGAGAGCTTGTTAAGGCAGCGATCGAGTTTCCGACTCCGCGAGCGCATCTTCGCGCTCACGCCACTCCTGAATATATCTGAAGATCACGGGTATAGCAGCAGCAACGGGCAGGGCCAATATTGCTCCCAAAATTCCCATTAACGATGCACCCGTTAGAATTGCGATCAAAATGACCGAGGGGTTAGCCTTGGCGAGAACCTTGAGGCCGCGCGCA
>JBDUAM010000603.1:0-6303 GCA_040004655.1 Chthonomonadales bacterium
CAATGATTTGATGCAAGCGATTCAGTCGGCGAACGCCGCTGGAACGCCTGCTCAGGTGATTGTTGACCTAGACAATCAGGTCGTCGTGATGGACGGTCGAGATCCGTTCCCATTCACCATTGACCCTTTCAAGCGACATTGTCTCTTGAACGGCCTGGACGACATTGGATTGACCCTGCAGCACGTCGATGCCATTTCCAAGTTTGAGGCGACACGTCCGGCATGGCTGCCGAGCTTGGCTTAACAACATCATGCTTGGGCGCCGTGAAGTGCCACCCGCAGCCGTAGGCAGGGTGATTCGCGTTGCCCAAAGGCGTGATTTAGATCAGGTCGTTGCACTCTGGATTGAGATGATGGAGTTTCACGGGGAGTTTGACGAGCGATTTTCTCTGAAGCCCGGATACCGGCGTGAGACAGAACGGCACCTCGTGGAGAGCATGAAGTCGCGCGGCAGCAGGGTGTTTGTTGCGGAAGAGGACGGCAAGATCATTGGGTACGTGCTCGGTGGCGTCTACCAGCGTCGGCCGGTATATCCGCCGGGGACTTACGGGTTTATCTCCGATATGTCGGTTTCGAGTTGCCAACGTCGATCTGGTGTCGGTCGCGCGCTGGCACAGTCGATGTTGGATTGGTTTAAGAAAGAGGGCGTCACCTCTGTCGAGCTGCTGACGCTCAATGCCAATCCTATCTCAAACGCCTTCTGGGAGTCGATGGGATTTGGGTCCTATCTGCGATTGCTGAGAAAAGATTTCTAACTGTACGACCATGATCGGTCGGTGAAGAGGAGCAAATGGACCACAAGATAGCTGTTCTGGCGGGTGACGGGATAGGTCCCGAAATCGTGGAACAGGCCGTACTCGTGTTGAAGAAAACGTCAGACTTGTTTGGTTTTACGATTGAATTTGAATCGGCGCTTGTCGGTGGCGCGGCATATGACGCCACGGGACATCCTCTGCCACCAGAGACCCTCGCGCTCTGTCAGAACTCCGATGCCGTGCTCTTTGGATCTGTCGGTGGACCGAAGTGGGACGTCATTCAACCGCCCTCCATGCGACCAGAGCTCGGCGCCCTGTTGCCACTTCGTAAACACCTGGGGCTCTTCGCAAACCTTCGGCCCGCAAGGCTCTATCCGTCTCTCGCCGCATCTTCGGCGCTCAAGGAATCGATTGTCGGTAATGGGCTTGATCTGCTGGTAATTCGCGAATTGACCGGTGGCATCTACTTTGGCGAACCCAAGGGTCGAGACGCCTCCGGTCGAGTGGCGACGGACACGTGTGTCTATTCGGTCGAGGAGGTCGAGCGGATTGCACATGTCGGGTTCAAGGCGGCTCAGAAGCGCGGTAAGAAACTCTGCTCGGTCGACAAGGCAAACGTCCTTGAGACTTCCCGACTGTGGCGAGAAGTGGTCATTCAGGTGAGCAGCCAGTACCCGGATGTGGCGCTTTCCCACATGCTGGTGGATAACTGCGCCATGCAGCTGGTGCGCAATCCCCGGCAGTTCGACGTGATCGTCACGGAGAACATGTTCGGCGACATTTTAAGCGATGAGGCCTCCATGTTGACCGGCAGCCTGGGAATGCTTCCATCGGCAAGTCTCGGTTCCGGCAAGTTTGGTCTGTACGAACCTATTCACGGCTCGGCGCCAGATATTGCAGGGCAGGGGAAAGCCAATCCGTTGGCGACCATCCTCTCCGCCGCCATGCTGCTTCGGCATTCGCTCCAGCTTGAAGAAGCAGCGCAGGCAATTGAGGTAGCAGTCGAGTCGACACTGACCACTGGCTTTCGAACAGCAGATATTGCCAGTCCTGGCGAATTGATTTCCAGCACATCTGAAATGGGTGCGGCAGTGCTATCCGCGCTGAGTGGATCGAAATGAAACTCATCGAAGCGATCATTCGGCCGACCAAGATCGAAGAGGTCAAAGAGGCTCTCTCCGCGATTGGCGTCAATGGAATGACCGTGACAGATGTGCGTGGCTACGGTCGACAGCGCGGTCGAACCGAGCGATATCGGGGAAACTCGTACATTGTTAACCTGCTGCCGAAGATTAAGCTGGAGTTTGTCGTGTCGGATGATCTTGCCGAAGAGGCTGTGGAGATTGTGCTTGAGGCGGGCCGGACCGGTGAGATTGGGGATGGCAAAGTGTTCGTGAGCACGGTGGAGCAGGCGATTAGAATTCGAACGGGAGAATCAGGCGACTCAGCCCTGTAGGCTTGACTTGATAGAGCAAACGGGCAGAGACTGAACAAGTCGAATGCCTGTTTGCTATATTTTCCAACAAATTACTTTGTAGAACAAAGTAATATGGTATAATTCATTCGTAGACCGGAGGAACCAGTGTCTTTGACAGCCAAAACAAAAACTCGAATAGAAGTTTATGACACCACGCTGCGTGACGGTGCGCAGGGCGAAGGGGTCAATTTCTCGCTCGAAGATAAAGTCCGAATTGCCCGAAAACTCGATGAGTTCGGCATGGACTATATTGAGGGCGGATGGCCGGGTTCCAATCCGAAGGACATTGAATTTTTTAACCGCATGAAGTCGGTCAAGTTTAGCCATTCACGGCTGGCGGCATTCGGCAGCACGCGTCGACCGGGCGGCAAAGCATCGGAAGATGAGATGCTGCTAACGCTCGTTCGAGCGGAGACGCCGGTCGTGACTATCTTCGGCAAGTCCTGGGACTTCCAGGTGATCCATGCATTGAAGTCGACGTTGGACGAGAACCTCGAAATGATCTCGGACTCCGTTGCCTTTCTTGTGTCGCGGACGGATCAGGTGATCTACGACGCCGAACACTTCTTTGATGGGTACAAGCACAATCCTGAATACGCCACGCAGTGCCTGATCGCGGCGGCTCGGGCGGGAGCTTCCCACCTCGTCCTCTGCGATACCAATGGCGGCACCATGCCGAACGAGATCGGCGAGATCGTGACGGCGGTTCGTTCCATGCTCTCGGTCCCCATCGGTATTCACGCGCACGACGACTCCGCATGTGGCGTCGCAAATTCTCTTTCCGCTATCAACGCCGGTGCAACCCACGTTCAGGGTACGGTAAACGGCTACGGCGAACGCTGCGGCAATGCCAACCTCATTCCAATCATTGCAAACCTAAGACTGAAGATGGGTTTCGACTGCCTGCTGCCCGGTTCGCTGGAGCATCTGACAGGCATGTCGCAGTATGTCGATGAGGTAGCCAACCTCACCCCGAATACGCGAACGGCCTACGTGGGTCGAAGTGCATTTGCTCACAAGGCAGGCGTGCACGTCGACTCCATCATGAAGAACAGCGCGACATACGAGCACGTTCCACCGGAAAAGGTGGGCAACAGTCGACGGATGCTCGTTTCGGAGCTGGCCGGCGGAAGCACCATCGTCAGCAAGGCAGCCAAGCATTCTATTGACCTCAATAAGAAATCACCGGAGACCCGAAAGCTTCTGAAGAAGGTCACCGAGATGGAGAACCAGGGCTACTCCTACGAGAGCGCGGAGGCATCCTTCGAGTTGCTATTGATGGAGACATCCGGATCGTACCGTAAGCTCTTTGATGTCGAAGGTTTTCGCGTCATTGTGGAACAGCGTGGGACTGGCGAACCGCTCACGGAAGCCACGGTGAAGCTAAACATCAATGGTGAAACTCGACTGACAGTTGCCGAAGGTGACGGTCCCGTTCATGCTCTCGATTCTGCGCTGCGAAAGGCGTTGCTCGACTTCTATCCAGAGCTGGCGGAGATCCATCTGACTGACTTTAAGGTCCGAGTTGTAAATGTTCGTGAGGGCACGGCTGCCCGCGTGCGGACTGTAATTGACAGTATGGAGAGTGACGAAACCTGGAGCACGGTAGGGGTTTCTACAAACATGATCGAGGCGAGCTGGTTGGCGCTTGTAGATGCGGTGGAATATGGTCTGCTCCGGCATAAGTTGGATGGATCGACATAACAGGAGACGGGTAATGAAACGGGTACTGATTGCGAAGGCGGCGGGTTTTTGTTACGGAGTTCAGCGTGCAGTAGATATTACGCTGCAGGTTCGAAAAGAGACAGCGGACAGGGTAACCAGCCTCGGTATGGTGGCGCACAATCACCATTTGACCGACAAGCTGCTGGCCCAGGGGATTGAATCCTCTGCTGATCTTGGAGCCGTCCGTGAAGGTACCATCATCCTCTCCGCGCATGGCGTGCCCCCGGAAACCCGTTTGCAGGCGGAACAACAAGGATTGACGATTGTAGATGTCACCTGCCCATTTGTCACCCGCGCCCAGCGATATGCCCGGCAGATGGTCGATCAAGGCTATCAAGTGCTGCTCCTCGGCGAAGTCAATCACCCCGAAGTTCGCGGAATCGTTGGATCGGCGGACGGCAAAGTGACCGTGATCGGGTCCGTGGATGACCTTGCCGGAATCTCGCTCGGAAGGCGCGTCGCAATTATTTCCCAGACGACCCAGCAGGCCGACATGCTGCAGCGAGTTGCAAAGGAAGTGAGCGCGAAGGCGTTTGAAGTTCGCGTTTTCAACACCATTTGCCATGCCACCGAAGAGCTTCAAGAAGCGGCCGTCGAGTTGGCGAAGAAGTGTGACATTGCCATCGTAGTCGGCGGTAGAAACAGCGCTAACACTGCGCGACTTCGTGAGATAATGGAAGCCGAAGGCTGCCCATCGTTTCATGTGGAATCAGCGGCGGAGATTCGAGAAGCCTGGTTGATGGAAGCAGAGACGATTGGAATTACCGCAGGAGCATCGACGCCCGATTGGTTAATTGAAGAAGTTGCGCGACGAGTGAACGGCGGGGAACTGCCAGAAGACTTCCGGATTCAACATCCTGATGAGAAGACGATGGCGAAATTCTTTGGGGAGACAGACAACATCGGCGGGCGAAATCTGGTGGACCAGAAGTCTCTTGCGACTACTGCATCGGCTGGAGATAAAACTCCGTGGTCTGCGCCACGCGATTAAACCATACGCCACTGCGGTCGACCATTGGCAGCCACCAGGCGGTGGGTCGATGATTGGTATGTTCCAGGCTGGTGATAGTGAGAATCGCCGTAGTCACCAGTGATTGGCGTTGCAACTCCGCTTTGTTTTCAATGTAGTTGATTGCATCCCGCAGCGCCGTTGCAACTTCGCTTCGTTCAATGGCAAATCTTTTAGCTTTCAGTATTTGCACTTCATGCCGAATAGCTCGACCCCGCTCCACGCTGGCTTTGACGGCGATCTCAGATTCAATTCTGATCTGGGTGTTAGCCACGTTCCAGTCGATCACGGAATGAAAGTGCTTGCTCCGTTCGGTCTGCAATCGTTCGGTGGTTTCTCGAACGGATTGCAGCTCTTCATACAGCCGATCCACTTTGAACTGGATCGCCCGCGCTTCATCCCACAGGTTTTCCTGATCTCGTTTCAGTTGTTCATACTCGGTCAGTCGATCTGCCCATTCTTCGGCGTGCCCGATCAAGAACTTCATCAGGTCGCGCGGTTTGAGGGTCGACTTCAGTGTAGCGAGAATCTCTTGCTGGGCGGATACAACTGCTCGCCATTTCTCGGCAAATTCAGATGAACTGACAGTTGTTTGACCAAATGACTCTGCAAGGTGCGCAGGTAACTTGAACGACGCATGCCCCACACTCAGACCGTCCCACGTGGAATACTTGACGCGCAAAATGGGTCGAATATTGAGCGGATATCCGTGCTCCGCAAGCAGAAGGTTGAGCTGTCGAGTTCTCGTGACGTAACCCGAGCCCTCTTCGTTGAATACAAAGATGAACTCTGCGCCAAGCATGGAGATCAATGTCACGGCTTTGCCCACAAGCACCACATTCGAACCAAATTCTGCGTTCAACCGATCCGCGAGTTCTGCGGCAGAATTGATAGGTCGCGCGAGCTGGAGGCGGATAGGGTTAGTAGTTTCGATGTGAATGGCTCGCAGGGTGACCCGAAGTGTTCCGCGACCACGGCCGGGAATGATTAGGTCGAACGGTAAGGCTCCAAGCCCAAATTTGTCCAGGGTGTAGATCTCGCTACCCGCGACGGCATCATTGTATGCCTGCGCGGCCATTCGCCGTGTCTCTTCACGCAAGAAAAGATCGACGATATGGAAGCGCGGCAGGTGGTGCGTGTCATGTGCAAATCTTAGTAGTTTAGAGGTACTGGATACTTCAGAAAGTGGTGCGAGGCCAGGCGCGAGCAGTTCAAAAAGGTTGGGGAGCAGAGATTGAAACAGGTCGGAGAGGGTCTTTTCGGGATTATCCTGACAGTAGGCTTGAACCTTGCCAATGAGATCATGCCCGATGGTCGCCGCTTCGTCCTGACAGCAG
>JBDUAM010000545.1:0-1900 GCA_040004655.1 Chthonomonadales bacterium
GCCAACGGAAATTCCGCAGAGCATTGCCCAGGTTCCCGGTTCAGGGGTGGAGCGCGACGGGTCGAAGACGCCAGGCGCCTGATACTGACCCGTTGAGTTCCACGTCACCATGACGCTGTCAATCTGTTGAACTGTGTGGCCGGCAAAGCCTGATAGCTGGAAGGAGATGCAGCCTCTAACAAGAGGAATTGCCCCTCCGATGTCGGTCTTGACAGTTGTCGGCCCGACCAATGCATAATTGTCGCCGCTAACGATGGATCCGGGGAAGCCACCGTTTGTAACGTTTGAGTTTCCGGCTGTTCCCAGTCCATATTCAAGGCCAAGGCCATTACTGCCAGGAGCGGTGTTGTTAAGCGCACCGAATGTAGCAAAAGCCCACTTGCCGTTTTTATGAGTACTATCTGCAACGAGGTCGGTATTTGGTTGATCTGGACCTGCAGGATCTGGAATTACTGTACCCGTGGCTGCAACGTATGCCAGGGTAGTTGGGGTGTAGTTGACCCCGAAATATACTGTATCCAAAACGTCTGATCGACTTAGTGTTTTGCTTGTACTACAGAGTACGATGTTCAGGAGATCGTGGGTTGGTCCAGACGTTTGGAAAGAAACTGAGGCAGTAACCGGGTTAGTTGCGTTACCTGATGCCGAGAACGTGTAGACTTGTCCAGACGATTTCAGGGGGGCGAGGAGAGCAGCGAGTCCACAGAGACTCAACATGCCCGAAAAGACGATTTGACGTGTAGCGCGGCCAGGCCGCTTAAAGCGTGTGTACAGGGTCTTCATTCATTTCTCTCAGTGTGCGTCGGATAACAACTTGATTGGTTCATCTTGTCGGTCAAGTCATTGCTTCACCGTACAGACCCATGATACAATCGGATCATTAACGGTCCATTAGTGAATTTTCAGAGCGTCTGTAGAAGGATTAATTGCGTGTGGTTTGGAACTGAACTTGTGGGGCTGTTGGAATTGTCCGGAGAGTATGGAGTGTTAAAAATGCGACGATTTATGGGCTTGTTGTTAATTATCATGCTGATGGCGTTCGGCCTGACTACGGTTGGCCAAACGCCAAAGACCACAACATTCCTCTCTAAAGATTGCGGATTCTCCATCCAGATGCCATCCCGTCCCAAATTTGTGCCGGACAAGAGCGGTATCCCCAATTCGATTAGGCCGAGCCAAAATTTTCTGGTAGATGAGAAAGAAATCGCATATTACGTCTCTGTGACTGACTATAAGCCCGCGTACATCAAGACGGGTACGCCAAAGTTCTTTCTGGATGCTGCGCGTAATGGCAGCGTGGGAGCCATTAAAGGCAAAGTTGTCAGTGAAAAGCAATTGACGATTGGCGACAATCCGGGTCGCGAAGTGATTGTTGAGGCTGCCGCACCAGCAAAGACAACGTCGCGGTTCAGGTTCTACCTTGTCAAGAATCGGCTCTTCTATATAGCGTATGATGGACCAACGGGCAACGCAACGGGACCAGAGGTCGACAAGTTTTTTGACTCCTTCAGGATTGCCGCTCCTCTCAAAACACTTGATGAATGGAAGACGATTGAGTCGGCTGGCGGACGGTTCAAGGTGAAAATGCCTGCCACGCCAGAAACAAGATTGGACAAGTCTGATCCCGCTACGCCGGTCCATCTGTGGCAGATAATTGGGGAGAACGCCGTCTACTTCATTGCCTACAACGACGCCCCCACCGGGACTACATTGGCGGGAACAGAGGATGTTGCCCTAAACCGCGGCCTCGACGCAGTGGCAAAGTCGATGAGCGCCACGGTCGTGGTAAAGAACTGGCTGGCAGTGAACGGGAACCCCGGGTTAGATGTGCAGATGCACACGGGCGAAATCGGTGCGCCAAATGAAGGCGTAGCCTTCTTCCGGAGCATTATCGTGAAGA
>JBDUAM010000191.1:0-21171 GCA_040004655.1 Chthonomonadales bacterium
TGGTGTGTATCCAGCCTGTTTGGTAATGGCATCAACACCCCATTCACCCCAGGCGTCGCCTTTGGCGAGGAGACCGAGTGGTGTGAGGGCGGCCAGTCCGGCAAGGGCAATCCAGAGTTTGCCCGATTTCTTTGTGGCAAGTGCAAGTCGATGGGATTGTAATATTCCAGCCGAAAGGGCGTAACGGACGATGAGGCCGGTGGTGATGGCCTCGGCAAATCCCGCGACCAGCAGGTGAGCCGCCATGATGGCCGGAACGGTCACGTGCAGTCCGAATGGGAAATAGAGCGCTTGCCCCGTAGCTTCATGCGCGATGGAGGGTTGAATTCCGAGAATAACCGCAGTGAGCAGTGCTGCAACATTCAATCCGATGTAAGCGCCTGCTCCTGCCGCGAAGGATGTTCTTCCGGGAGATGGAGATTTTCCGCATATTAGCCTGTAACTTAGGTAGCCGGCGAACGGCATCGCGAAAGCCATGGTAAAACAGTTTGCACCAATGGCGAGAACACCACCATCGCCAAAAAAGAGGGACTGGATAATGAGTGCCGTCGTGACTCCGATAACGGCGGCCCACGGGCCGAGTAGAATCGCCATCAACACTCCGCCGACTGGGTGGACTGTAGTCCCTCCGGGCACGGGAATGTTGAACATCATGATGGTGAAGCAGAACGCTGCGCTAATCGCTAGCAGAGGAACCTGTTTGGAATCGAGGTCCTTACGCAGTCGCCGACTCGCGGCATTCCACACCGGCGCCATGGCTGCAATGGCGACTGCTGAGGTGATGGGGCTGATTGCGGTGTCTGGAATGTGCATAATGAAGTGTACGAGTATTTCTTTGTGATTGTATCATACCGGATGGAATCAGTAATATGATTGCATCACGCACGTTGGAGGAGACAATTTGGCACACGCAATTGAAGTAGATGGATCAAGTAAATTTTCGCTGCAAAAAATAGACCCGTCTGACCATGGGAAAATTGAGAAAGAAGAGGCAGAAGAGAGGCTGGTCGAACTTGGGAAGAAGTTCTATGACCTGATGGACTTGATGTTTGCTTCTGGCAGCGAGAGTCTGTTGATTGTCTTGCAGGGGAGGGATACGTCTGGCAAGGACGGGCTCATCCGCGATATCATGGGTCACGTGAATGCACAGAGCGTGCATGCCATACCATTCAAGGTGCCTACTGAGGATGAAGCAGCCCATGACTTTCTATGGCGAATTCATAAAGAAGTCCCGTCCAAGGGGCACACATCCATTTTTAATCGAAGCCATTATGAGGATGTTCTGGTGGTTCGAGTTCACGGCCTTGTGCCGAAATCGGTCTGGTCGGAACGCTATAAGCAGATCAATCAATTTGAAGAATTGGTGCAATCTAATGGAACGATCATCCAGAAGTTCTACTTGCACATCAGTAAAGATGAACAAGAAGAGCGACTGCGCGCGCGGGAAGCAGACCCGGCCAAGGCCTGGAAGCTAGCTGTCGGCGATTGGAAAGAGCGCGAGTTCTGGGATGATTACACCGAGGCGTACGAAGACGCGATCAGCAAGTGCGCGACGAAGGATAATCCTTGGTATGTGGTGCCGGCAAATCACAAATGGTATCGGTCTTTTGTTGTGATGGAGCAATTGGTGAAGGCGCTGAGTCCGTTTGAGGACCGATGGCAAGAAGAGCTGAAGGCAAAGAGAGAAGTAGCAATGAAAGAGATCGAGGCTTTTCGAACCAAGTAACAATTTGCAGTCAAAGAAAAAGTCCGTCCCCAAATGGGGGCGGACTTATTTTCGTGCGAGGCTGGGATTAACCCTTGAGGGCTTCGGCGCCACCTACGATTTCGCTGATCTCTTTCGTGATACCGGCCTGACGGGCACGGTTGAGGGAGAGAGTAAGTGAGCTAATCATCTTGCCGGCGTTATCCGTCGCGCTGCTCATGGAGGTCATTCGGGAACCGTGCTCACTGGCGATTGACTCAAGCAGGGCTTGATAGACCTGGTTGACGACGTATCGTGGAAGAAGCTCGCCGAGGAGGACTTCTGGCTCGGGTTCGAAGATGTAATTGGATGCCTCGGCGGATTCGCCTTCCGCTGCCTTAGGCGTTTCGATGGGGAGCAGCTTCATTACCTGCGGCGTCTGAGTGATTGCTGATCCGAATTTGGTGCTGAGGACGTAGAGTTCGTCGATATCGCCAGAGATGAATGCCTCGCGGACGACTCGGGTGATCTCCACGGCTTCGGAAAACGCGACCGCGTTGGAGTTAATGGTGAGGTTCTCGACGATGTTGTAGCCGCGTCGGGAGAAGAAGGCATTACCCTTTTTGCCCACGATATACATCTTAACGCGTGACTTTTCGTGGTCCTTCATAAACTCGACTGCAAGTCGCATGATGCCGGAATTGTACGATCCCGCAAGTCCACGGTCTGCGGTGATCACGAGCACGCCTATGTTCAGGACTTCGCGCGATTCGAGAAGGGGATGCTCTATTTCAGAGGAGGCGGCGCCAGCGAGGCTGGTCATCACTTCCCGCATTTTGCTGGAGTAGGGCCGAGCTGCCTGAACACGGTCCTGCGCTCGCTTCAATCGTGCGGCGGCGACCATTTTCATGGCCTTTGTGATCTGCTGAATATTTTTCGCGACCCTGATTCGGGATCGAATTTGCCTCGTCGTTGCCATCCGGCAGGACTCCTGAGTAGATTATCTTACTTGCGTAGATTATACCCGAACCGACCGCCCCGTCAGGGAGCGTAGTTCACGGCAAGGGTGGCGCTGCCGCCACCTTTCACCGTCACTGGCACTTCTAATCGCACATCTTTGAAGAAGCAGAGTCCTTCATTACCCGTGTTGCAGTAGTTGACCATCAACTCGATTTTGAGATCGGTTTTGCCGAGCTTAGAATCGATCGGGATTGAAATGGTTGGCGCTGCGGTTTTGGATGTGAACGCTGCCATGGTTACTACTTCGCCATTGGCCGATGTGACTTTCAGCATGAATGGCGCGGCTTTGTTAAACTTGGTTCCCTTGGGCAAGGTGATGGAAAACTCCAATGTCTTTGTGCCTGGGGCAATCTCAACGGCCTTCAGCGTGCGGACTGGACTCAACGGCGCACCGACTGTTTGCTTCGGCAAGAGCTTCTCAATATTTGATAGGACCAGTGTCGAGATAGTCGAGGTCTTCGTGTCAAATACTCGGATTACGTTGTTACTCATGTCGGCAATGAAGAGTTTGTCCCCATCGAAGGCAAGTCCAGCAGGTTCTCGCAGTCCTGCGGACTTTGCTGTGCCGTCTGCGAGACTCGGTTTGCCGGTTCCGATGTAAGTCGTGACTTCTTTTGTTTTGGGATCAATGCGGCGGATCTTGTTGTTGTAAGTATCCGCGACGTATATGAAGTCGCCTTTCACGGCAACACCAAGAGGATGCTGCAAACGAGCGGACGGGTATTTGCCATCCACATCGCCAAATTCGAATAGTCCGACGCCAATGATTGTCTTTACTTCGCCGTCGGCCGCAAGGGATGCCGTTCGGATGCCGCTGGCTTCGCTATCTGCAAAGATCAGGTTGGTTCCGTCATAGGCAATTCCACTCGGCTGTGCGAGTAGGGCGCTGGTCAGAGGGCCGTCGACGAGATTTTCACCGCGACCACCGGCGTACGGCAACGCTTGCTTTGTCTTGAGGTCGTAATACCAGAGCTGATGGGTTCCGGCCATGGCGATGTAGAGCCGATCTCCGACCTTCACGAGGTCCCATGGGCTGCTTAAGCGCGTAGTCTTACCCGGACCACCCATTGGAGGCCAATCGGCCTGATTTCCGTCGCCAGCGAGCGTTGTGACTTTTTTGGCGGTCAGGTCGATGCTGCGTAGAGCATGATTCTCTGTATCAGTTACATAGAGTGTGTTGGTGGGACCATCGAAATAGACGCCACGCGGTCGCGAGAACTTTGCGTCGGAGTATCCACCGTCTTTGAGGCCAGTACTACCGTCGCCAATGACATCCTGCACGGTGCCGGACGTGCTCATCACGACAATGCGGTTATGGTTCATATCCGAGACGAACATTCGGTCAGTCTTCACGTCAATGGCTATTTTGGAGGGGTAGGACAGAGGCGACTTTGGTCGATGTTCCTTCTCCAGAACAAAGTGGACCGGCTTTTTGTTGATCTTGCCTTTAGCTTCAAACGCCGCGATCAGCTTTGCGATGGCGGCATCGAATGGCTCATAGACGCCTTCGCCGGACTTATATCCCACTACGCGTCCATCAGGGTCGATGAGGAAGACGGTTGGCCATGCGTCGACACCGTAGGCACGCCATGTGAGAAAATCTTTGTCGTTGACTACCGGGTGCTCAATATCGTGTTGAAGAATGGCATTGAGGATGTTGCCACTCTCTTTTTCGTTCGCGAACTTGGCTGAGTGAACGCCAATCACAACCAGCGAGCTACCGTATTTGCGCTCAAGCTTTTTGAGATCGGGGATGATGTGCATGCAGTTGATGCAGCCGTAGGTCCAGAAATCGAGGATGACGACTTTGCCCTTAAACTCTTTCAGGGTAAGTGGTCGATCTGTGTTGAGCCATTCGAGGTTCGGGTTGAATTCAGGAGCCATAGGATTCTGGCCCGCCTGCCCGAGAGGGGATGCACTTATGGAATGGGCAAATCCGATCGCAAGTAGGCAAGCGATCACCATTGTCCGCATTGAATTTCTTAGTTGACCTGTTCGCCACATGTTGTTCCTCCATGAGATTGTACGACTCTCAATCCCAAGACGTCTTCCCGGCTGAATTCCTTGACTGGACTATCGGTACCGATCTTCCACTTCGTCGCTGTCGTAATTGAATTCGATAGCGCCGATTCTTACGGTATCGCCATCTTCCACGCCCATTTCAATCAGCTTCTTGTTGACGCCGATCTTCTCCAAAGTTCGCTGAAGTCGACTCAACGCGAACTCATTGTCGAGGTCGGTCATCGAGACCATGCGCTGAAGACCCTTGCCCACAACTTCCCACGCGCCATCTTCTTCGTTCTTGTTCACGGTCCATCGGCGGAAGTCTTCCCGTTCTTCTGCGATGATTCGCACGGGCTCTTCGCTGACAGGTTCCGGAATCGACTTCAGTTCTATCAGGCGATCCCAGATGAAGAAGAGCAGCGGCTTCAGGTTGAGATGGGTCGCGGCGGATATCTGGAATACTGTGTGACCTTCCACTTCCAAGGCAGCGCGCACGCGGTCGACTTCGGCCTGATCGGGCGCGACATCCATCTTGTTGAGCGCGATGATCTGTGGCAGCGCCGCCATGCGTTCACTGTAGAGCGCGAGTTCCTTATTGATGATCCTGAAGTCGTCCAGCGGATCTCGGCCCGTTGTGCCACTCATATCAAGCATGTGCACCAGCAGGCGAGTTCGCTCCACGTGCCGCAGGAACTGATGTCCGAGGCCAATGCCTTCGCTGGCGCCTTCGATGAGGCCCGGAAGGTCGGCCATGACAAACGTCTGGTTCTGTGCGACTTCCACGACCCCGAGGTTCGGGATGAGCGTGGTGAACGGATAGTCTGCAATCTTTGGTCTGGCCGCAGAGATGGCCGCGATCAGCGTCGACTTACCAACGCTCGGATACCCGAGCAGGCCAACATCCGCGAGCAACTTCAATTCCAGGCGCAACAACTTGTGGATGCCCGGTTCGCCATTCTGTGCGAACTTTGGAGCTTGACGTACAGAGGTCGCGAAATGCGCGTTGCCTTTGCCGCCAACGCCACCCTTGGCGATCACCGCTCGAGCGTCAAGCGCTGTTAGGTCCGCTACTAACTCATCGGTCTCGCGATTGTACACCGAGGTACCCGGTGGAACCTTTAAGACGAGATCTGGCCCATCTTTGCCGAACATATCTTTGTTCTGGCCATCGCCACCTCGCACGGCCTTGTAGACGTGCTTGTACCGAAAGTCGAGCAGGGTGGAGAGGTGTGGGTCGACCTCCATAATAATGCTGCCGCCCTTGCCGCCATCGCCTCCGCTCGGTCCACCACGGGGTACGTACTTTTCCTTACGAAAGGTGACTGCGCCATTTCCCCCGTCTCCGGCAGAAACTTCTATCTCTACATGATCTACAAACATACTCGTCTCTTTTGGACAATTCGTCCCGAACGGCAACGAGCCCGACGGCATAACGCGCGTCGGGCCCGTAACTCAAGCATCTTTATTAAGCGGCTGGTGTAGCCGCCTTCTCCTCAACGACCGGCGGATAGACGCTGACGCGTCGTTTATCTTTCGGCCCTTCGAATTTGACGGTACCGTCAACCAGGGCGAAGAGCGTATGGTCTCTGCCGAGGCCGACATTCTTACCGGGCTTGAAGGGAGTTCCGCGCTGTCGAACGAGGATGGCGCCAATTCGCACCGTCTCGCCTGCAAACTCTTTTACGCCGAGCATCTTCGGGTTGCTGTCTCGACCGTTACGCGAGGAGCCTACCCCTTTTTTATGTGCCATTTATATCTCCAAACCAGCAGATCCGATTTACTACCGGATTGCTAAGCTCCCTGAATACCCGTGACGATTAACTGCGTGTGCCACTGTCGGTGACCGTAGTGGCGCTGAACGCCCTTGGTCGGTTTGTAGGTGTAGCCGTGGACTTTTTTGCCCTTTGCGGTGGAAAGGACACGAGCCGTAACTTTGGCTCCGGCCACGTTGGGGGTGCCCACGGTCAACTTGCCGTCATTGGAGACAAGCAGGACGTCCGTCAATTCAATGATGGCGCCATCTTCTACTTCCAACTTCTCGACGGTGATAACCGCTTTTTCCCAAACTTTGAACTGCTTGCCGCCTGAACGAACGATTGCGTACACGAACATTGCCCTCCGGGCTGATATCTGATGCTCTCAATTGTGGCGATGCTGCCCGTTAAGGAGCCAGAATCTGCGTTTCACAAAGGGACGCTCCCCGGTTATGCAGGGAGCGCCCAAATAATTTGCGTCTTGAAAGACGAAACTTGACGGACTACGAGTATGACACTCCTATTCGGTTCTGTCAACACTCCGGCCGCCGCTATTACCTGACGGACCGCCGCCAACCGGAGTTGCCAACGCGTACGACCGATGTCCCTGGGTAATCTTGACTCTTAGCTTCTGTCCGGCCTGGCGTTTGCTATCGGGTAATTCTAGCAGCAGTCCTTCCGACCAACCGACGATGGCGCCTTCGGATCGAAGCAGGCTTCGTTCCAGCGTGCACTCCATGATCTGGTTGCGCTTTGTCAGCGGGAATTTGGATTCAAACTCTGCAATGGTTCCGGTGACAATGTCAACCTTCTCCTGAACTTGAAGCACAGATGCCCGAACAAAGATTGCTCGCTGAATCTCCCGCTCAATGCGGTCGATATTCTCGCCATCCTGACCGATGAGATACTCGGCGACATCCGGGTGAACGTTTACAAAGATGGCCTCGGTTGGCTTCTTTTCTGTTCGTGCAGTGCGGCGGATATCGCGTTCGGCAATCAGGCTTACCGTTTCTGCAGAAGAGATTTTGCCCGTACCCTGGCAGTGTGAACAGGGCTCCGTCATAAATGCTGCAACGGTCTCTCCAGTGCGTTTTCGGGTCATTTCGACAAGCCCAAGTCCACTAATACTGCTGATCTTGGTTCGCGACCTATCCCGCTTCAACGCTGTTTCGAGCGCGCGAATGACCTGTTGCTTGTCTTTCGAGTTGCTCATATCGATGAAGTCAATAACGATGATTCCGCCGATGTCACGCAAGCGAAGCTGCCTGGCGGTCTCCATGGCGGCGTCTGTGTTTGTCTTCACAATGGTTTCGTTAAGGCTGCTGGAACCGGTGAATTTGCCCGTGTTGACGTCGATGACTGTCAGGGCTTCCGTTTCATCAATGATGAGGTATCCGCCTGACCGAAGCCAGACTTTGCGCTTCAGTGACTTTTCGATCTCCGCCTCAATACTGAAGTGATCGAAAATTGGCTCTGTTCCGGTGTAAAGGTGAATTCGCCCCCGCAACTTGGGAGAGACCATATCGAGAAGCTCATTCGCCTTTTCGTATTCGATAGGATCATCGACGATCAGCTTCTGCACATCTGATCCAAAGACGTCGCGAATGGTTTTGTAGACCAGCGTAAGGTCCTGGTGGACCAGCGCGGGCGCTCGCAGATTTCGGGAGTTCTCCTGAATCTGTCTCCAGAGTTTGAGAAGGAAGTCTTTGTCCGCGATCAACTCTTCTTCGGTCTTGTCTTCGGCCTCGGTACGGATGATAATTCCGAACCCGGGCTCACGAAGTTTGTCACCGATCTTTTTCAGTCGATCACGTTCTTTGTTGTCCTCGATCTTGCGGGAGACGCCAATGTTATCGGCTTCCGGCATCAGAACGAGGTATCGACCGGGGAGCGAAATTCGCGTGGAGACTCGGGCGCCTTTGGTCCCTCGCGGGCCCTTGATCACCTGGACAAGAAGTTCTTGCCCGATCTTTAGGACGTCCTTGATCTTCTGGTTGCGAAGGGAGGAGCGACGAATACTCTTTCGCCTGGTGTTAGGTTGTCGCGACCCGCGCCGACCTGACCGTGGCGTTACATTGCCATCCGCGTCGGTCTCTTCGCCTTCTTCACCCTCTTCGTGCTCTTCGCCGTCTTCGTGGTCTTCACCATCGTCGACGATATCGTCCTCTTCGTCGGCTTCATCCAGAGTGACGTCATGGACCTCGTCTACCGGGGCATCATCGACTACTTCTGGGGCTCTAGGAGGGTCTGGCTTGAAGAGGTCCGCTATATCAGCGGGAATCGGTTCGGTCGCCACGACTTCATCGGTCTTGTTGACCACTCGCTTGCGAGCCATCGCGGCAGAGTTGCTACGATTGGCATCATCGTCGGAGGAGGGTAGGACATCGCCAACGTAGAGGAATGCGTTGCGCTCAAGCCCGATATCGACGAACGAGGCATCCATCCCCTGAAGCACATTTTCTACTCGCGCTTTATAGAGGTTGCCCACCACGCGCTCTTCGCGCTCTACATGCAGTTCGGCCAGGCGGCCTTCTTCCATCACGGCGATGCGCGTTTCACGCTCACCGACGTTTACAACTATCTCTTTAGACATGTTTTTCTCACCCCCATTCAGCCCCAACTGAGTTGAACGGGTATGCGCTCATCGATGCGTCTGCGAGCGCGCGAATTCTGTAATGGTTCCCGTCAGGCATCGCTGTTGAGGAGGCGGCTCCTGTGCACACGTCGAACCGCGATGCCGGGAAACTGTGTAGCCAAAAAACTAATGACTTCTGAGGGCCTTGCACTGCCTTCAGAACCAAACGCGAAGGTGATTGTCAAGTTCAGTCGACCATTCTCAATGCTCCGCACTAATATCTCGTGCAGATATGGCCGAATGTCGACATCCCTGGTCTTCTTTTCGCGTTCTCTGTGTACCATCAACTCCGGTTGAGCCATTAGCTCTGCGACCGCAGCTTCTAATTCTTGGATTTCCACGCCATCGGGGAAAGTGCAGATCACGTCCATTTCGGCCCTATTCAGAAGGTTCATCACATCCCGTGAATTCTCATCGGGAATCACTTCGGCCGTACGGAGTTGTATTCCGGGCGGAAGTTTCTCATTTAATTGAGTGATGACCTGAGCAGGTGGAATAGGTGAGGTGAGTTCGATGGTTGCCGGTTCAAACGAGCCGGTAACGCCCACTGGCAAGGCAGATGCAAAGGAGATACGCTCACGTGGATTAAATCCACTGGTGAAGGCTATTGGCAGTTCAGACCGCCGAATGGCCCTCTCGAAAGTTCGCAATATGTCCAGATGCCCCAGCCAACGGGCCGAGTCACCCTTCTCAAAGGTGATCAGATACTTCATAGGGTAAGCAACTGAAGAGCCTGTTCATTCAGGCTCTCGCAGACTTGCAAATACTAACCCTTCTTCGTTTTAGAGGTCTTGGATGCGGCGACGACTTTCTTCTCTTTGTCGGCTGCGGACATCTTGTTAAACGAGTCCTTGCAACCTGCGCAACAGAAATTAACTTTGTACGCGATGCCTTTAATGGTAAGTTTGGTCGATCCTCCGCCGGCAGCCTTGGAATCTTCTCCGGTTATGGGACAGGTGTTTACGGCAACGACTTTAGTGTTCTTCTGCGGTGCGGCAACGGCGACGGCGGCTACAGCTGCAACGAGTGCGACAACGGCGATTGCATTTTTGATCATGGTGCTAAATCCTCATGTTTCTGTAGAGTGGTTAGGTCCCGAACTGAATTTGAGACCATCTCTTTAATATTCGAACTGAGACCGCGCGAATGTTCCGAAGGTGTTGCTATCAGATGGCGCACGGCCAATTCACTCAACGGCAAGTCTAGCGACGATGGAAAATACTCAACGGCGAAACTTTTAGCAGTACAACTCTGTCAATTCAAGTCGTCGTCTTGAATTAAATATTCTGCTTAACTGAAATTATACATGTATTCGATACAATAATACAATTATTCCAATCTGAGAATTTCCGGAACGCTCATTTGAGAGCAAGTATTGGTATCAAGAGGGCAGCAAATTTCTGGTTTGAACCAAGGAGGCAATGGTATGGCGGCGAAGGAGTTGGTAGTAGAGCATCAGGCTGGAGACACGAGCGGAGCCGCGGGAGTCACTTACTCTTCGGATGGAGTTTCGCGGCCCTCTACGGATGCGGTAATGGAGCCAGTCACTATGGCTTACCTCAATAGCGTGGAACAATCCGATGCTGGCGGATCACGTCGGCGTATGCCCGATCATCTGCTGAAGCACCTTTTGCGAGTTTCAGGAAATCGACTCTATTTGCCTGCGGCCTATCGCATTGTCTGGTTTCGTGAAGAGTGCCCGGAGTGGGGCATCGAGACGATGTTGATCGAGGGTGGCCAGGAGGCCGGTTTTGCAACGGTGCAATGCCGTGTTTACAACGGTGAGGGTCGAGTGATTGCCAGTGGGATTAAGACCGAGACTCGACAGGACTTTCCGGCGGGTTGGGTAGAGAAAGCCGAGACTGGCAGTATTGCGCGTGCGCTTGCTGTCGCCGGTTTTGGAACTCAATTTGCACCGGAGATGGATGAAGAGCATGGTCGAGAGGCTCCGGGAGCATCGTCGAAGTTTTCGGGATCGAGCAGGGAGGCAAGATCGAAGCGACCGGCTGTTGATCCGAATGAGATCTGGGCTGGTCCGGACCAGTGCCCACATTGTCATGCGCCTCAGGGTAAACGGCACGGAAAGCCCTGCGTTAAATAGCAATCGGTTGAAGCAGTAAGGTATTCAATGACTGATATCCGTTGAATCTCGCTCGCACGTGTGCTAAAATACCGCATCAATTGATCCGTTCGCGAAGCAGACGGGATACAGGTTCTCCACGCCATAGGGCTCTCGGAGAATTCGTGTATCCTGTTCTCATGTTTGACCCGGCAAATCAATTTCAAAACCAATGACGGTAACGTCAATATAAAGGACCTCTGATGCAGTTCTCCAAGGAACAGACCGATCCCTGTACTATCACGCTGGACATTACAATAGATGCCGACACCGTTTCCCAGGGATTCGATCGCGCCTACAAAGAATTTGGTAAGTACACAGCCGTACCGGGATTTCGACCGGGCAAGGCTCCGCGCATTATGGTGGAGCGATATGTGAACAAAGAGAAACTTTTGCAGCGAGTCATGGAGCTTGTTGCCGGTCCGGCATATCGAGAGATTCTGGATTCGGAAAAGATCACTCCGTATGTCGAGCCGGAAGTCGATTTTGCCGACCTGGTGGACAAGCAGGAGTGGCAGTTCAAGGCGATTGTTCAGACGCCGCCTGTTGTCAAACTGGGCGATCTAAAGGGCATCAAGGCTGAGCGTCCGCTCTATACCGTTACTGATGCAGACGTTGAGCAGCAGCTTGTGGGTATTCAGAACGAATACGCTCGCACGGAGAAGATTGATGGTCGCGGAGTTGAAGCGGCGGACGTAGTGATCGCTGAATTGGAAGCGGTGACTGAGGGCGACGAGCCTCCTGCTGAGCCTCGCCGAAGAATTCTTCGTATGGGTGAAAATATCCCCGGCTTCGACGAAAAAGTTGTAGGTATGAAGATTGATGATGAGAAGGAATTTGATCTGGCTTACCCGGATGACCATCAGGACCCTGACCGCGCCGGCAAGAATGCCCATTACAAGGTGAAGATCGTTTCCATTAACAAGCGCATTCTGCCGGAAGTTACGGACGAATGGGTGAAGACGATCACCGCCTTCGACACGGTCGACAAGCTGAAGGCCGCCATTCGCGAGCACCATGAGAATGGCGTGAAGGATATGGCTGATCGCATTGTCGAGACGAAGATCATTGAAGAGATCATCGAACGATCTGATCTTGCATTCCCGCGTGTGCTTGTAGATCAGGAGATGCAGGAAGAGCTTCATCAGCTATCGCATCAGTTGGAGCAGAAGAACCAGAATTACGAGCAGTATCTGGAAGAAGCCGGTCTCAGCGAAGTGGAGCATCAGGCTCATATTGCCAGCAATGCAACCGAGCGTGTACGAGGTCTACTCATTCTACGTGAGCTCGCACAAAAAGAGAGTATTGAAGTCACCGGCGAAGAGATGGCCGAGGAATTTGGCCGTCTCAGCATGGAGAACAACTGGACCGAAGAGGATGCGCGAAAGATCGTTCAAGACGAGCGTCGCCGGACGCAGGTCGCCAACATCGTCATTCGCCGCAAGCTGCGAGTGAAGTTGTTTGAGATGGCCGAGATTAAAGAAGTTGCAGCCAAGTAGCCTTGGTCTGATGTGCTGGACCTCGGAACCAAAATCGACCGATGTTCGAATAAGATGTTGAAGGGAGATTTGAATGAAAAATCGACTATCTGAAAACGTTATACCGATGGTTGTAGAGCAGAGCGCGCGCGGTGAGCGAGCCTATGACATCTACTCCCGCTTGCTCAAAGATCGCGTTATCTTTATCGGCGATGGCATTGATGACCATCTGGCCAACTTGATTATCGCGGAGCTTCTCTTCCTGGAAAAAGAAGATCCTGACACGGATGTGGAGCTCTACATCAATTCGCCGGGTGGAAGTGTATCGGCGGGACTCGCCATTTACGACACGATGCAGATCGTCAAGTGTGACGTGGCGACCATCTGCGTCGGCATGGCGGCCTCTATGGGGGCCGTTCTACTGGCAGGTGGCGCCGAAGGCAAGCGATATGCATTGCCGCACTCTCGGGTGATGATGCACCAGGTTGCCGGCGGCTATGAAGGTACGGTGTCCGACGCGAAGATCAGGTTGGAAGAGATGAATCGTGCGCAGGATGCCCTCATGGCCATTCTTGCGCATCACACGAAGCAGCCGATTGATAAGGTTCGACTGGACTGTGATCGAGACTACTGGGTGAACGCGCAGGCTGCCGCTGAATACGGCCTGATCGACAAGGTCCTGACTAAAGAGGATCGATAATCTGACGTTGCGAGTTGGCCCGGAACAGTTACGCTGGTCCGGGCCGACTTGTTTTTAGGAAGGTCGGAGGTGCTCGATGCCAAAGCCTATCGAATCGAACATTAAGCGTTGCGTACTGTGCGGTAAGGGTCGCGAGCAGGTCAAGCGGCTGATCATCGGACTGCATGGCGGCGTGTGCCTCGACTGCGTGGAGCAGTGCAACGACGTCATCCGCAAAGAGTACCTCGACTCCGACAAGTCGGCTGATACCACAAACGTTCCCCGTCCCAAAGAGATTTTTGCTACGCTGTCTGAGTATGTTGTTGGTCAGGATCGAGCCAAGAAGGCGCTCTCTGTCGCCGTTTACAACCACTACAAACGCATTCACGCACCCGCCGACGAAGTGGAGCTGCAGAAATCGAATATTCTTCTCATTGGTCCCACTGGTTCCGGTAAGACCCTTTTGGCCCAAACCCTTGCTCGTATTCTCAAAGTACCCTTTGCCATTGCCGACGCCACATCCCTCACCGAGGCCGGTTACGTTGGTGACGACGTGGAGAACGTCATTGTGAAGTTGCTGCAGGCTGCAGATCGTGGTGGATCCATGTCTGAGACCATTGCCGCGGCAGAGCACGGAATCATCTACATTGATGAGATCGACAAGATCACGCGTAAGAGCGAGAATATGTCGATTACGCGCGATGTTTCGGGCGAAGGTGTTCAGCAGGGCTTGTTGAAAATTCTCGAGGGCACGGTTGCAAACGTTGTGCCGCAGGGCGGACGAAAACACCCACAGGCCGACATGGTCCAGGTGGATACCACAAATATTCTCTTCATCTGCGGTGGTGCGTTTGAAGGACTGGATGAACAGATATCCCGTCGGATTGGTGAGCAGCAGATGGGATTTCGATCAAATCCGGTTGGGAAAGACCGTGCTCGGCGGGATATTGGGCAGACACTTGCGAAGCTCCAGGCCGCCGATCTCATAAAATATGGATTGATCCCAGAGTTTGTGGGTCGACTGCCGGTGATGGCCACTCTGGAAGCATTGGATGTGGACGCGCTGGTGAAAATACTCTCAGAGCCGAAGAATGCTCTGGTCAAGCAGTTTGCACGCTATTTTGATATTGACAATGTCGACCTGGTGTTTGAGGAAGGTGCACTTCGGGCTGTTGCCGAAGAGGCGTTGAGCAGAAGCACAGGTGCGCGGGCATTGAGGACCATTCTGGAAGAAGTCATGACGAACATCATGTTTGAACTGCCGTCATCTGCGGAGCATCGAAGGTGCATTGTCTCCCGGGATACAGTGGTGAAACGTGAAGATCCGCTGGTTTTGACGATCAAGGAATTACGTAAAGCTGGATAGTCAAAAGCAATGCTGGCAATTTCGCCTTGACACCCGTCGTATCCCATTGTATAATTTGCAGGCTTGGTGGGGGATCGTCCAGCGGCAGGACAACGGTTTTTGGAGCCGTTTACCCAGGTTCGAATCCTGGTCCCCCAGCTTAGATACGAAAAATCGCCTGAGTGGAAATCCACTCAGGCGATTTCATGACTATTTGTTTGAGGTCCAGATTAGTGGTTGTAGATCATTCCCCAACGGATTGCAAGGTTATCTTTGTCTAGCGGCCCCTTGAAGCGGTGGGTGTAATCTAGAAAGGCCTTTAGAGCAATATTTTCATTCAAGTAATACTTGAATCCACCCTCAGCCCCTGCGAAGCCAGAATTATCTCCATCCCCGAATTCCGTTCCAACATAGCCGCCTACAAACGGAAGGAATCGGCTTGTCTGCATTTGCCAGCTGTGAGATAGGAAGTGATGTTCAACTCCCACTCGCACTCCACCTGTGGTGAAGTCAGTGTCGTGATCAACGATTACGCCAAAAAGAAACTCGTCGACATCGTCCCAGAACCAGCCCTTGTCGATGGCAAAGTATCGTCGAGCGCCTGTGTTGAAGTTGAAGTCAGATACAAACTGGAATTCTCGCGAGCCTTTGCGTGGCAGGTTGAAACTGGTGCCGACCAAGCCATCGCCCGTGAAATAAGACACTCCGCCAACCAGCGAAGTCATGTTGTGATCACCCTGTTTTCGATACTGAAATTCAGCAGTAAGGGCTACGTTTTTGTCCAGGCCATATTTAATGCCTGCCTGTCCACCATATACAGTGTCATGGCTACCGGGTCCCCAGTTGAAGCCTACGGCGCCGCCAAGGTACGGGTACCAGACTTTGTCGTCTTGGCCAGGATAGTAGTTGACGATACCCTCAATAGATCCATTGGTATCATTCTGGTGGAAAATTCCAAAATTGGCGCCATACTGCCAGTTACGGCTATAAAACGGAGCCCATTGGAAGTTGGCAGCCTGGTAATGCGTACCATTAAGCTGAATGATGCCGTTAAAGTTGTATTCCGTAACACCTTGAGCAAGATGCAGATAGGGTGAAGTAGGCATCTTCTTAACGGTTGCCACGGTACCGGCCTCGTTTGCGACTCGGCCAAGGCTTATGTGTTCGTTGCCGTCTGCTATGGCGGCTCCACCAAGACTAAGTGCGATTGCTGCTAACGTCAATGACAGGCTACTCTTCATGTAAATAGCGTCCTCCTCATTGAGATGCGCTGTGCCATATGCACAGCGTAAAGATGGTCAAACAGCTTCTGGATAAAAAGCAAACGGTGCCAACTCTTTGAAATTAGGCGAGGGGAAAGTATTTTCCTTCCTGTTTTGCTCAATTGGTTTTAACTTTTCAAAATTTGACGAAAAAAAAGGGAGGAGCTTTGTTCGGCTCCTCCCTCGTTACCACATATTATCCTGCAAATTAATGAGGAGAGTAGTCTTTATTACCTTGCTCTGGAAGTGGCAGGATCCAGATGTTTCGGAACTGCATTTTGTTGCCGTGGTCTTGCAGTCGAATTCGGCCGGGGGTGCCTTCCGCATTGTCCTCTGCGGCTCCACATACGCCGACGATCTCCGTGTTATTCTGAACGACGATGCCGTTCTGAATGACTGAGACACGGACGTTTTCAACTACTTTTCCCGAGGAATCTCGGCGTGCCGTTCGAAAAGTAATATCATATGTTTGCCACTGAAGGGGTTCCTTACAAGCGTTAACGAGAGGCGCGGACTTATTGTATACCGCTCCACAGTCACCCATACCGGGAGATTTGAATCCATAGCTGTCGAGGAGCTGGATCTCGTATCGGCTCTGAAGAAAGACACCGCTGTTACCTCGACCCTGGCCCTTTCCTTCTGGCATGTACGGTACCTTGAACTCGATATGAAGTTGAAAGTCTTGAAACTTCTCTTTGGTACCAATATCTCCAGACCCGGGCTTTACTTCAAGGAACCCATCTCGGCTTACAATCCATGCCGGTTTAGCGGCACCTCTATTCTGCCAATTGGCATCAAGGCCAGCCTGCTTACCTCCAAATAGAACCTTTATCGCAGAATTCTTTGGAATGCGCTGAGGCTTTGATCGATCTTCTTTTGGACCAAATACTAGTGGACCATCATCCTGAGTGTGGCCAATTACATAGGCGCCACATGTACATAGTGCAATGCAGGATGCGACCATGCCCAATTTGCTTGCATTTAGTCTTGAGTTAGCAGCCAACGTTTTCTCCTTTGAATGGGTGACGAGTTGCAATACAGCTTCGACAGTTGAATAACCTCGATTATGGCATTACATGTACCTTATCCGGCTTACTGCGGCTCCAACTGCAATACAGAGGCTGAGCGTATAAAATGGATTAAATCTTAGATGCTGAAAGATTGAAGATGGGTCAAGAGAATAGCCGTTCAGAAGGCGCCAAGCCATCATGCCGATGAAAATCCCTGCAATGGAACTTATTGCAGCAATTACTTCTACCTTTGGCCCTCGTTTGCGACCAGTGACCCGAAGCAGACTCTCGCCGATAAATCCGCCTCCAATAAAACCTGCCCAGATTAACAGAAAACCAAACCGGGAAAAGAATGTGATTCCAACGCCAACGGCCGTTGCCGCGGCCATTGTAACCACTATTCCTATCGCCATTCTGTCAGGAGGTAATTGGTATAGTGCAGAAGTGCGTAGGGATGCGCAATCCTTGCAACGGGCGCCAGCCGGACCATAAACGGTGCATTTGTCGCAGATTGGCCGATCACACTTACCACAACATAGTAAGGTTTCAATATTCGAGTGTTTGTAACATTCCATCGAATGAATATGTAACTCCAGCGTGCGTTTCGTGGATTTTAATATAAGGTACCGCAAAGAACAGGGAAACTTCTCTGCTCGCCCCCTTGAATTGATGGTGGGCCAGCAATTTGATTATGTCCCACAGTCGTAGAAGGTATAATTGGCTCATCACTAATGCTGTAACTCGCTAATTTGCCCTTGAGCGTGCCAATGTGACGCGGAAAGGAAATCGTTTATGTCAACAATAACTGCCGATAGAAGTGTCGTCGAATCACCAGGTACAGGTGATCCAAATCTGTATAGCCTCAAGACTTTGCCTGATCCTCAATATGACCAACATCCGGCGTATGGCAAGTGCTTCCCTCCACCAACCTTAGGTACAAGAGTTCAGGCTTTGAAGAAGTTGCTCCCCTGGGTTGGAGTGGTGATATTCAAGCGCGCCATGTTAATGGACCGCATTCCGGCATTACCCGCCTACAAAGGGCACATTCAGGGCGGAATAGTGGGCCGCGTTAAGGCTCTACCGCGATACGTCCCATATATTTTCAAGGCTGTAGGACAGAACCTGGCGGGACTATTCAAATCACAGGCACCTAATATCGAACCCAAGGATAAGGAGCAAGTCGACTCCTTTTTGAAGACCGGATTTGCAACCAGTAATCTTGAACCACAGGAACTTCAACATATACAGGACCTTGTGGCCAAGCCGTTGGATGACTTACTTGAGAAGCGCGCGGCAATGCAAGAGCGCACCTTTGTGGGAAATACGCGTTTCTTTAATTCCGGAGATGACGCGGCGCTTTTTGAAGCTATGAACGTCTATTTGGAAAAGCACGGAATGCTCGCGGCCGCGAGCGCGTATATTGGTCGACCGACCAAACTAACCCATCTGTTGATTCAGGTGAATGACCCCAAAGATAGCTTTTATCACGGTCGATTTAAAGACATTGGCTTGCCAGACCAGAAGACGAACTATATTCACGTGGACACTTCTTACGATATGGTGAAGTGCGTAGTCTATCTGAACGAAGTTGGGGATGAAAATGGTCCGTTCAGTTTTATTCTGGGCAGCCACAAGGCTCGCCCCATTGGCCTGGATGGTGTAATCAGAAGAGCAATGGACCGATCTAACCTCTCAAATCACTCTCCGGAATTGCGTAAGCTGTTTATGGCTCTGCCGAAATCCTTCCGGCGCAAATTTACGTTTGGGGCCGATATTCTGGACGGCACGCCTGAATCTGGCGCTCTGCTTGAAGCAGAATATTTCTTCAAGTCATCTGATGGCAACATGGGTCTCTTCGCCAACAACGGCATCCATCGAGGTGGATTGACGAAGTCCGGCGAGCGCAGGGTTCTCTTCGGGGTAATCGCTTAACTTTGATTTCAAACCAGAACAAGCGCGCGATCAAAGCAGAAGGCGACCAAGTTCACAAATGAGAGTTCTGGTTACCGGCGCAAGTGGTTATGTTGGAAATCGTGTATGTAGAGTACTAATAGATTCTGGACATGACGTCATAGCTTCCATTCGTTCTCAAGAGGATGGTGATAATATCCGCGCCACAGTCGATAAGATTGAGGTCGGGGATATTGAGCCCGAAACAGACTGGACGGAGGCGCTGAAGAACGTGGACGGTGTTATCCACCTGGCCGCTCGCGCCCACATTCTGAAAGACATCCATCCTGATCCCCTTGCAGAATTCAGACGGATCAATTGCGAAGGTACGCAGTCTCTCGCTTCTGCGGCAGTGACTGCTGGTGTGAAGCGGTTCGTGTTTGTTAGCTCCATTGGCGTGAATGGCGATGGACAGGGCATGAACTACTCCGGAACAGGTTACTCTGAAAAAGACGAACCTGCCCCGAAAGAGCCTTATGCCTTATCAAAGCTTGAAGCGGAGATGGCGCTCAGGCACATCTGTACCAAATCCGAAATGACGTACACGATTATTCGTCCTCCACTTGTTTATGGTCCCGGGGCGCCGGGGAATTTCCGGTCGTTAACAGGTTTGCTCTCGAAAGGGATTCCTGTTCCGCTGGGAGCCATTCATAATCGGCGAAGTCTTATTGGTCTTAATAATCTCGCTGACCTCTTGATGATATGCCTCGACCACCATGCCGCGGCAGATGAGACCTTCACGCCAGCGGACTGTTGTATTTCTACTACAGAGCTTTGCAGTAATATTTCCGTCGGGTTGAGTAGGAAACCCTGGTTGATGCCAATTCCCATTCCATTATTGAAACTCCTTGCCTCTTTGTTGGGGAAGGGAAAGACTTTGGAGAAGCTCTGTGGTTCGTTAGTAGTTAATCCAACTCATGTCCTTGACAAGCTCGGTTGGAACCCGAAAACGCCTTTTGAAGTTGGTTTGAAAGAGATGGGCGCAGCTTATGCTGGCAGACCCGGTAGCAAGCCATGACCGTGCGTGCCAGCATTCTGTTTCTGGTGGCAGTGACAATCATATCGTGTGTGCTAACGGGAATCATTCGGCTCTATGCAATGAAACGCCTCATGGACGTTGCGAATGAGCGGAGCATGCACAAGTCTCCTACTCCAAGAGGTGGGGGAGGGGCCATTGTGCTCGCCACAATCACGGCATCATGCATCGCCTGGAAGCTGGGTTGGATGGCACAGCCGCTTGCTCTCTCAATCACGGTTGGCGGTCTGATGGTTGCAGGAATCGGATGGATGGACGATCACGGCCACGTGAGTTCCGGTTTGCGCGCGGCTATCCATTTTGGTGCGTCAATATTTGCGCTCTGGCAATTCGGATGGCTCCATGAGATTGACTTCGGGTTCTATCGTGCGCCACTTGGCATTTTTTCTAATGTGATCGCTCTTGTGATCATGGTCTGGTTCGTGAACATGTATAACTTCATGGATGGAATTGATGGTCTGGCAGGATCTGAAGCCGTATTCGTAGGGATCGGCGGTGGCGCTCTGCTCTGGATGGGAGGCAATTCATCCATGGGTATTGCAGCCTTCATTATTGGAGCGGCATCTCTGGGGTTCCTCGCCTGGAACTGGCCACCCGCAAAAATTTTTATGGGGGATGTCGGAAGTGGATTTCTTGGACTGATGTTTGCCATTTTGCTGGTAGGGACAGCATCGGAAGGAAAGATTTCGTTCTGGCTGTGGTTTATCTTGATCGGCGTATTCTTGACTGACACGAGTTACACGTTGATCAAAAGGATAAGAACAGGGCAAAAGGCCACGGAGCCTCACAGTACACACACTTTTCAAAAGGCGAGCAAATCAGTTGGGAGTCACTTACCCGTAACCCTTTCAGCAATTTGCATCAACATGCTCTGGTTGGCGCCAATTGCAACGATATGTTATTACCTTCCGAGGCTTTCGGTGGGATTGACTTTCCTGGCAGCTTTGCCATTATTTTTTCTAGCGCGAAAGTATCGGGCAGGAGTGAATGAGACGAAATGAGTATGCTTCACAACAACTATTTGAGATTTTTTGAAAATATTTCGTTAATGTCTATTTATTTGTTGCACTTACTAACAGTTGCAGGTACACTCGTTATGCATTAGCAACTTTATGTGGGAACATATCAATTAATTTTGAAAATGGTCTGCTAAAGGGTGCAAATGTGCGGGGAAAATACGTACATTGTCATAGCG